>NZ_BAOS01000045.1 GCF_002443295.1 Candidatus Scalindua japonica
ATTTTCGGGACATATGGGATGTAAGATCAATAAAGAAGAACCCGAAGTCATCTGCCAATCCCTCAAGGATATTGTTGTAATTGGTAAAAATAGTTTGCAAATCTTCCTGTGGTGGAAGTAAATTTCCAAACCTTATATGCGCATAATTTCTCAGCACGGTTGTCATTTCCATAGCAAAGACTTGATCATCATTTATATTCCTTTATGAAAATCTTAAGTGAATAGTAGATTTAACAAGTATTTGTGTGTAGACGAGAAGAATGTCGAAAGAGCGATGTTCTTTTATATCTTTCTTCCACTCCAGATATAAATAACCTTGCCAAGGATGGTAATTTCCGGCTGTCTGTTCGGCTGTATTGTCTCCTTGCCATAAGCAGGGTTGTCGCTGATGAGTTCTATTGTGTCTTCTGAGAGCTTCCTGATTCTTTTAATAAGGATTGTATCTCCTCTGCGTAAAATATATATTCCCTCGGTTATGATCCTGGTGATACTCTTATCTACAATAAGGAGTGAATCATGTTTGATCGTTGGTTCCATAGAGTCTGATTCAGCACTGAGAATAAATAGATTGTCTGGGGTTGATCTGAGTTCTCTTCGCAACCAGTCTTTTCGGAACATTAGATCTGCGCCTATTTTATCGTTATTAACAAACTTTTCATGTCCGGCTGATGCTTTGATGTTGAATAGTGGAAGTTTGCAATAAATAGCGTTGTCCTGGTTTTCTCCGTCTGGATTTATTTCCGGTGGAATTTCGACTCTTTGAGGAAGTTCTTCGATAGGAAAACCATATTCAGATTGGAATCCTTTTTTAAATTTAATTGAAATATTACGCTTTCCACTGAGAATTTCAGATACATAACTGTTTGAAAGAGAAATTTTTTTCGCAAACTCGCATTTCTTTAAGTGCTGTTTTTTTATGAACTTATCAAGGTTTTTTAAAATATCCATGATTTATTACTAAAAAATACTTGATTATTTCGCTTAAATTCGCTAATATTCGCATGAAATATATATTTTTAATATTCAACTTAGAAAATAAATATTGCCATACGAAAAGTTTAATAAGGATAAAACCCACAGATTTACCTCTTATTTTATTTTAAAGCAGATTATAAATTTTTTCTCTTCAAATTCAATGTCTAAGTTTAATTATTGTCAGATTTGAGGATGAAGGATTTTTCGAAATTTTTCGAAATTACAGAAATTATGATCGATATCCGGTCTAGAGTAATGAGTAAAAGTCCTTACTGATAAATTCAAAGAAAGGGGGGGGGATGAGAAATAATGTAAATATTGGTTCAGACATGGGTAAGCTCATTTTAGAAGGTATGATGACTGTTTTTATAGTATTGATTTTTCTATTTATTGCTCAGAATTGGGTTTTGACAGATGATAATAAAATATCGTTTACACCCACTTGCAGACTGTCTGGCGATAAGCCAGGAATTAGCGAATCTGTACCATATAAACCCAAAAAGATTATAAACAACGATATTTTATGTGAAATTAGGTTTGACAACTAGTAATGATTATTGTCTAATAAGTTATGTAGTTTTTAATAAAATAGTTCAATAAAGTAGTTGTTAATTTTATTTGGTAATGAAATGGACACATCTGAAAATCTGATAGATAAGTTCAGGAGAAAAAGTTATAAAATAACTCCGCAACGTTTGGGAATATTTAAAATACTTGAGGGTAATCTGCATCATCCATCAGCAGAGGATATCTTTGAAAAAATTAAGAAAACATATCCAACCATCTCTTTTACCACCGTTTATAAGACTTTGGATATTCTGGAAAGAATGGGTGAGATTCTAAAGATTACAATCGATGATGAGAGAAAACATTATGACCCGAACACTGAAACTCACCATCATATTATCTGTTTGGAGTGCAATAAAATATCTGACGTTGATGCGGATAGTGTAAGCCCACAACTACCAGATGAAATATTGGAAGAGTTTACACCTGTTAGATACCACGTATCTTTCTATGGTACTTGTAAAAATTGTCTTAGCAGGCAATAGTATAATTATAATCAGCTGCCCATAGTTATATCGTTAAGACGCTTATTGAGTTTAAACAAAATGAGGGGTTTTCATGGATTTGGTTTTTAGGTCGCTTGCAGTTTCGTTACTATGTATATTTGGAATTTTCGTTCTACCGTTCAATGTTTTAGAGGACAAGGCATTTGCAGAGGTAGAAATCGGTGTAGATGTTGGAAACAAGGCTGCTCCGTTTAAACTGTTGACTGTAGATGGTAAGGAGATTGAGTTAGACTCTTTTGCGAAAGAGAAGGTTGCATTACTGGTTTTTGGTGCTACATGGTGTCCTGCATGCAGGCATGAAATACCTCTCCTTAATGAATACAACGTTGAGCTTAAAGATGATGGACTCAATGTGTTGGGTATTGATATTCAGGAAAGTGCTAAAAAGGTCAAATCTCTGATCAAGAAGAAGAAGATAAATTATCCGATGGTCCTTGATTCTAAAGCTGACGTGGCCAGGCTCTATAAGGTTGTTGGCATACCGTTGAATGTTGTTCTGAATAAAAGTGGTGTGATAGTGTACAGGGACAATAGTCCGCCGGACAAAAAGCTCCTTAAGAAATTGCTGAACGAATAGTCTTAAAACTCACCTGCTGAAGTAAAATCATCAATGTTGTTTACATCAATCCTGTGACCTGAGATCGTCTGGATTTTCACTTTATGCCCACTTTGAACTAATTGGTTAAGCATGTCCCGAATGTCCATCTTTTTAAACTCCGGTCTTTTCCGAAACTTCTGAATGAAAGCTCTTACTATTTCCAGTCCTTTCACTGTCAACTTCATCATTCCTGTCCACTCTCCATAGTATTCTGTTCCGGGCTTATCATAAATAATTTTTTCAAGGTAGTAGTTATCCTCGGGAAAGAATGATTTGCTCTCCATAGAACATGTATGAACAAAATCAGATTGATATTGTTTTTCAAGCGAAAATGCGGAATCCACTATGAGGACGATGTCTGACGGATCATCCAGCATAATGCTGAGAACGTATTTTTTAAAGAGTACATCTCCAAATAGAATAACCGATTCTCCGTGTGTAGTGTCAATAGCCTTGGTGAGGGAGGCCATCTCTCCTGTTGTTTCATAGTCGTCATTCGCGATAATATTTAAATTGGGAAGATTTATTGTCTCTCTTTTATATCCGGCTACCACCATAATATTCTTGATATGATGCTCGTTAAGATGTTCTACTGCACGTTCAAGGATACTCTTTTTCCCAATCTTGATCATAGTTTTGGGAATGGATTCCGTGAGCTTTCCCAGTTGATCTCCGCGAGTAGACGCAAGGATAATGGCGCTTCTCTGGTTTCCTGCTTTCGGGCTTAAGTAGTGTTCCTCTGCCATGGCTAATTCCTTGTCATCCTGAAGTCTAAAAATTTCTTTGACCGGAACAATGGAATCTTCGACACTGAGCAGGTTCTGCTCTTTGTAGATTTGCCTCGCAATCTCCTGCATTTTCAGAATAGAACCACGAAAAATATGATTTGCCCATATGGCCAGTGAAATATTGTATTTTCTAAATTCATCGGTAGGTGTCGTGTAATATTTGGTTGGAACAATTGCTATGGGAGCACGGTTTTCCCACTCTTTCATAAAATCAAAAATTTCACATGCATTAGATAATTTGCTATGTACCAGGATTGCATCTGCGCCTGCCTGGCGATACGCTTCCGCACGTTTCATGGCTTCTTTGAGTCCCCACCCCGCGATAAAAGCTTCCAGACGAGCTACAATTACAAAGTCATCATCCTTTTGAATATCCTTACCTGCCTTTATTTTTCCACAAAACTCATCAATACCGGCTAAAGCCTGGGCTCCTTCCCTCAGAAAACTATTGGTTTTTGGGAAGATTTTATCTTCTATACAGACTCCTGCTACATCTCTCTGCTCCAGTTTTCTGACAAGACGACGCATATTGTTAAAGTTGCCATATCCCGTATCACCATCCATGAGAATGGGAATTGTTGTGGCATCACTCATAAATTCTAAAACGTCTAAAACCTGTGTCCAACTCGCCTCGTTATTATCCCGAACGCCCAGAGAACCGGAGATTGAGAGACCGCTGCCCCAAATCCCCTTAAACCCCGCTTCTTCAACTATTTTTGCTGACATACCACTATGAGCTTCCATGAGAAACTCCAGTTCTGTGCTCAGTATCATCTGTTTCAGTTTAGTTGTTTTCTTCATATTACTATTCAATCATCTGTACTGTAAACCACCAGCTATCTGGCGGTATCACGATTAATTTTTATATTTCTGTCTATCTTCAGGTAAAACGGTTTTATTTCTTTAGAGCCTACGCATAAACTCAACTCGAATAAAACATGCATACTATTTATAGTATATTAATAATTTAACAGTGCTATATGCTGCACTGTATGTATCTTCATCCTTCTCTAGAATGGAGTTTATGCATAATTCTTGATATATTAAAGCAGATTGATAGCACTGCCTTCTCCGCATTTACGCCAGGTTTGCTTCTGAAAAAAATAGTCCTGCATTTTTGGCAGTGGTTAGAGTTCAAAGACTTTAACAAATATAAGAAGACTTATTTATTACAAATAATCTGAGTTGAGTAGTTCACACAACATCAACAAAGCAGTAATATAATGAGTCGATTTCTTAGATTATCGCATGCGTTATTGCATTGTCAATATCATATTCTTTAGACACCGAAATTTCATTTAAGGATTCTGACAAGTCTAAATTGCAAATGAAGTTTGGGGTAAGGAATGCAAAGAGTTTTCGGATGCTGGTTGTTCTCAAGTAGATAATTAAAAGAGATAGTAAGGATGTAAACTTTAATTCTGAGACCGCCTGTTTACAGGTGGATTTGTTATTCCGTTCTCAAGTTTCAATTACTTTGATAATTTTTCTCTTGATGTTTTTTTGTATATCGTATATAAATATAAACACTAATAGGTGTTCTAAGTAAAATAATATTGTGTTTCGGTATATTTGAAATAATGAAATAATAATTTTTTTCTTGACGCTTTCAATATATTGTATATAATGCTAAACGTTAATAAGTCTTCTAAACAAAACAATAATTATTAATCATAACATTGGTATAATTGAAATATGTGCGTTAGAATGATTAAACGAACTCAAAATTTTTTGTAAATATGAGAGAGGAGAATGAATGAATATTAAAACCAAGATTTTTACTTTATTATTACTCGGTTTGATTTGGACGAATGCATCCTTTGCTGGCTTTATTCAGCCGACGAGTTTGATATCCAATGCGGCGGGTTTTTATAATACTCCGTCCCTCCTGATAAGTGATGCGAGTGGAAACGGTGGTGTTAATTATTCTGCCCCAGGTCCTTCAAACGGAGGCGGAGGTACGTCATGGTGGACCACTGCAGATGGTTCATCCGGAGTGGTTTTGACGTTTGATTTCAGTGGGTCACAAAGCTTGGACAGACTATATTTATGGGATTACTATTTTCATACTCCGACTAATTGGAATTTGAGCTTATTTTCAGGTGCAGGCGGTACCGGAACAGAATTAATGGATTTTAACTTCTCCGTTGCTACAGGCGCATTTTTAACATCGACAAAGCACGAGCTAGATTTCGCTGATGTAAACGGGGCTTTATCAGGAACGCTGACGACACTAAATAATAGCGTACAAGGAGTTGGTCTTTCTGAACTAGGTTTTACCACCACCACAGCCTTACAGGATCTAGATATCACAGTCGTACCGGAACCTTCCACTTTTGTTCTCCTTGGGTTAGGTTTTGTTGGAATTATTGGCTTTGGATACCGACGTTATATGAAGACGCTTACTGCTGCGAGTTTTAAGTCTTAAATCTCCATGGGATCAACCTTGTAAGTCTGAGCTTAGTGCAGAAAAAGTTGGTTCAAAATATTTTGATTCAGATGAGATAATCCTGAACTGGTATAAAGAAGATTGTATAAATATTGTCAAAACCTACGACATTTCAGGCGGTGTCACAATTTAATCTGTTTTTCTGTCTATATTTAAGTAAAATTGCTTCTTCTTTAGCTTTGGATTATTGCTGTGCTATAATTCAATTAATATTTTTTTACTTTCACTCAGAAGCGTCCGGTTAGGTTTTTGCGCATTACAAATTAATGCTACAAAACTGTTATTCCCGGATGCTTCTGAATTGCGCTATTTAATTCCATAATCTCTGTATTAGTGCTTGCTTTACCACCAAGGTTGTCATTCATGATATGTTAGAGCTGGTTGGAAATGCTACTATCTCTAAATTTGTGTTAAGTTTGCCTCTGCACACTATTTCTTCAACTCTTCCATCAATACCCTTTATACTTTCTACTATTTGTCTTCCGTCTACATTTTATTGATATTCGTATATTTTCTTCATTAAATCCAAATTTATAAATACGTAACACATTGTCTACATACTTCTATTAATGCATTTTTGTTAGATTACGTCTAAAATTTGGTATCGTTTTATGATCAGGCTTCATGATTCCATTAACGTGTATTCATATTTATATTTGTGCCGTTCTCATAATTCATTTAAATGCATTATACTAATCTAATCTAGAGAACAGTTAGATAAGACAAACATAATTTTGATCCAGCCCGATAGCTGGTGGTCGTTGATTTTCTTATTGTTATTACTTTATTTCACAGGTAGAATGAATCGTCATAGTACAGGAATTTCATAATATATAATACAATGGAAGAAAATGGGTTTTCGCTTATTGAACTGAATGATTAAGGTTGTCCTTAACTCTAGCCACACAGCATTTTCGAAGTTGTTTCTTTAAGAGAACCTTCCGATTTGGTTGTTCAAATAGTTGAGAATGGAGCAAAAGTATGCATATCCACAGTCAATTAATAACATTGGCTTTTTTGAGGATTTCTTCGATGGAGAAGAAAAGGCGGTTGTGATTTTTTGGCAAGTAGAAAATCATAAATTGAAGTTTATTGACCTCATTTCTCCGGACAAAAGATGGAGAGAATTTGCAGAGATATTGGACGAGTTTGTGTAGCAACCACATGTTACGATATAGAGGGAATTAATGTCGAAAGGACTAATTAGTGATAGATTATCACATACATACAAGTCGATGCGGCCATGCGGATGGAAAAATGATCGATTATGTCAAGAAGGCAATAGAATGCGGTATAGATGAAATAGGTTTTAACGACCATTTGCCTCTTAACGGTGATAGCGGTAAGGTATTGGGACTGGCAATGGGGCTTGAAGAACTTCCTGGTTATGTAAAAGAGGTCAAGCAATTGCGTAAGTTATTCCCTCAGATCAGAATTAAGCTGGGAGTGGAAGCTGACTATACTCCGGAGTCTGTATCTTATACCAGAGAGCTTTTAAATAAGTATAATTTTGATTATGTAGTGGGTTCAGTGCACTATATTGGAGAGTGGGCTTTCGATCATCCGGGAGAACGTGAGAAATGGGATAGTAAGGATGTCGACCTGGTTTATAAGGATTATTTTGAATTATTACGTAAATCCGCCAGGACTTCACTGTTTGATATTATCGGACATTGTGACCTCGTAAAGAAATTTGGAGATCGTCCAAATAACGAAATTTCACAGGATTTAGAAGATACAGCGAAGGTTTTTAAAGAGTGTGGAGTTGCTATAGAAATTAATACTTCCGGTCTGAGAAAACCTGTGAGTGAAATATATCCATCTTGCGACATACTTAATGTCTATCAAAAATATGATATTCCAATTGTTTTCGGTTCTGATGCTCATACTCCTGATGATGTTGGTAGAGATTTTGATAAGGCAATGTTACTTGCGGAACAGGCCGGTTATAAGGAATTTGTTACGTTTGATAATAGAAAAAAACAGTGTCACAGGTTGGATTTTAGTAAACCAATCTGTTGTTAACAACGCCTTGAAAGTTTTGAATGGTTAGACCGCGTGAATTCAGGCTGAATAGCTTATCTACGAGTGGGAAATTATTATGTACCTTTTTTCTGGTTTGTGTGGGAATAGGTTTTGTCTTTTCTCAGTTAAATCTTTTTCTTACTTACAATAAGGTTGATGGAAAAAGTGGATTTTCGCTTCAGGATTTAGTTCTCACTTATTACGGTCAACCTGACGTATTACTTGTCGAGTCGAAACTCAATGGTACAATGAGGGAACATCTTGAGAATAATTACGAAAGGAATAGCCTGATTAACTGGGCAAAGGGGGGCGCTGGAAAAGAGAAATTGAATGAAGTTAAGAGTATCGTAATAAAAAAATGTTTGCGGTGTCATACTGCTGGTGGGGATGCAGCGTTTGCGCCGTTTGATAATTTGTCAACCGTCAGTGATATTTTTACAAGAATTAACAGAGGAATCTCAATATCCAGGCTTATAACGCTAAGTCATATCCATATAATCAGCATAGGTGTTATTTTCGCGTTGAGTGGAGTGATTTTTTTGTTTACTCCGATTAACGAGAAACTTAAAATGGTATTGTTAATCTTTCCTTTTGGTTCCTTGTTGATGGATATGTTCTCCTGGTGGTTAACAAAATTAATGCCGGTTTTTGCAATTACCGTATTTATTGGAGGTGTTTTTACGGTAATTGGTTTTTTTATACAGTTTGTGATTTCTTTACTAACGATGTGGAAGTCTTCTGAAGAGCTTGGTTGAATGATTGATTCAGCAGGTTGTGGTGGACTGCTAATAATAGTTAAACCCTCCATTTTTTTTGTTGAAAGGAGTTTGATTTATGTCTGATGATATGAACGGGCCATATAGTGAAAAAGTGATGGACCATTTTATGGAACCCAGGAATATGGGAGATATAAAGGATGCGGATGCAGTTGGTACCGTGGGTAATCCTGCTTGTGGTGATGTGATGAGGTTGTATATAAAAGTTGAGGACGATAAAATAAAAGAAGCTAAGTTTAAAACGTTTGGTTGTGGTGCTGCGATTGCAACAAGCAGTATGGCTACCGAGATGATTAAAGATAAATCATTAACAGAAGCCTCAAACGTCACAAACGAAGCTGTAGCTGAGGCACTGGATGGCCTGCCACCAAATAAGATGCACTGTTCTGTCCTTGCCCAGGAAGCAATTGAGGCTGCGATTAAGAACTACAAGGAAAAAAAGTAGTAAACATGGTAAATAAACGTCTGTCTGTCGGAGAACAGGCAGGCGTTTGTACATTTATATGGCGGATGTTGAAGCCTGGCCTTGTCAGTGCTAATCTCTATATTGCTTTTCTTATTTTGCTGATAAGGTTATGAGAAAAAGATGATATTTCTTCTTAAAAAAATACTTTCACCTTTTTTACTTCCCATACCTTTCTGTCTTACTTTAGCCTTTGTCGGTCTGTTTTTTGTTTTGTTTACGAAACGGCAAAGATCCGGTAAGTTTATGGTTGCTTTTGGATTATGTACTCTTGCTATTCTCAGTTATAATCCGATACCAAATTTTTTTGTTTCGTTTCTGGAAAATCGACACCATACTTATTCACCCGATTCTATTTTAGAGAATGCGACACCGAAGCGCCATCCTGTTAAATATGTTGTTGTGCTTGCAGGCGGTATTGAAACGGATGTTACACTTCCGATAACCAGTCTATTATCTGATTCGACGTTGATACGGGTAGTGGAGGGTGTTCTGATCTATCGGGCCAATCCGCAAAGCAAACTTGTCCTCTCCGGCGGTAGTGGTAGTGAGTCTTGCCCTGAAGCGTTAGGCATGGCCAATCTTGCAAAATCTCTTGGGGTCAATCAAAATGACATTGTGATTGAATCTGATTCCAGAGATACAAAAGATCAAGCTCGTTTAATAAAAAAAATTGTTGGTCATAAACCGTTTATCTTAGTAACTTCTGCGCATCATATGCCTCGGTCTATGGCACTGTTTAGGAAGCAGAAAATGGACCCTATCGCCGCCCCAGCCAATTATGTAGTTACAAAAGGAAAGATAGGGATTAATTCATTTCTACCGGGTTCCGGAGCATTACGTAAATCAGAGATAGCTATCCATGAATATTTAGGGCTTGTGTGGGCAAAGTTGAGGGGGCAGATTTGAGATTATACCTTAGTTGTTTCGAAAAAAAGTTACCAGGCTCTTTTTGGCTTACATTTTCTGAAGTGATGATGTAAGGTGTAGAGAATACAAGTCTTACTTCATTCCATAATTTTTGGAAACAAACTTCGGGTTGTTTAATTACGACTATTCAACTTTTTGTACAAAGAGACCTCTCTCTTTGCCTGAAGGAGCATTCCTTTTTCTCTGTATACTACCCCTAGATTGTAATGAACATCCGGCAGGCTCGGATTCGACTCAATTACTTTTTTATATTCAAGAATAGCATCATCGTACATTCGCCTTTTACTGTAAACTATACCAAGGTTGTAATGTGCAGCTTCATCATCCGGATTTAATTCTATTGTTTTCTTGAACGATTCAATTGCGTTGTCATACATTTTTTTCTTATTATAAGCAATGCCAATATTAAAGTATGCTTCCGAGTATTCAGGATTAATCTTGAAAGCTTTTTTGTATTGTGCAATTGCCTGAGTGAGCATTACTTTTTTCACATAAGTAGTACCGAGATTATTATACGCCTCAGCATATTCTGGGTTATTTTCAATCGCCATTTTATACTGTTCTATGGCTTCGTTGAACATGTTTTTACTGTGATACGCTACTCCTCTATTATTATATGCCTCTGCGTAATCCGGATTTAGGTCCAGGGCTGCTTTATAAAATGCTATTGCCTTGTCTGGGTTGTCTTGCTTAAAAAACACTATCCCGAGGTTATTGTATGCTTCGTCATAATCCGGTTTGAATTTAATGGCTTTATTGTAGTAGTTAACAGCATCTTCCAATTCTCCATTGTCATCACATAAAACGCCTAAATTGTTATATGCCTCTGCATAGGAAGGGTTTGTTTCTAAAGCTTTTTTATGCGCATGAACAGCTTCAGAGTGGTTCCCTCTTATTCTGCAAATAATACCAAGTGCATTCCATGCTTCAGGAAAGTCAGGATTGATTTCAAGGGCTTTTTTATAAGCGGTGTATGCTTCATTAGGGTTATTATCTGCCTTGTAAGCATTACCAAGGTTATAGTGACAAATTACATTATCAGGGTTCAGTGTTAAAACCTTATTAAACAGTGAAATGGCTTTTCCATGTTTTCCAATACGGTTGTAAGAACTGCCCAATTCGTGTAAGGCTTCTACATGCTTATTCCTGATTTTCAGAGCACTCTTGAATGTCGTAATCGCATCTTCAAAAAGCTCCTTTTTAGAATAAGCAAGCCCCAGGTTGTAATAAATATCCGCATTGTCTTTCTTTGTCTCTAATGCTTCTGTATACTCTGTAATCGAATCATCGTATCTCTCTTCCTTAAAGTACAGAAGACCCATATTGTAATGTGCTTTATAGTTATCAGGGTCAATTTCGATGATGGCCTTGAAGTTGGAGGCCGCTTCTTTATTATCTCCGTCCTTTGTGTAAATGAGACCGAGATTATAAAGTGAAGGGACATGTTGTTGATCGGCTTTAAGGGCTTTAACATATATCCTCTTAGCTTCTGCAATATTTCCTTCTTCTTCGTAACAACATCCTAGATTGTAGTATGCATTTACATCAGAGGTATCAGCGCTGATGACCTTTTTGAACTCGAAAATTGCTTTATCAATTAATCCTTTTTTTCTATAAAGGACACCAAGATGGAATGTTGCATCAAAATGTCTGGCATTAAGTTCAATTACTTTGTTGTAAGTAGTAATTGCTTCGTCTGTTTCTTCAATATGATCATATGATAAACCAAGATTATAGTAAATTGCTTCATCATTAGGATTAAATGTTAAGGCTTTTTTAAATTCAGGAATAGCTGATGCAAAATCCTGTTTTTTATTATGCGCTAGTCCAATACAAAAGTATGGAGTGTGGTCCTTTGGCTTATTATTGACTACTGTACGTAATACTGAAATAGCTTTGTTATACATTCCAGTCCTGTAATAAGCGATACCAAGATTATGTTTGGTATTTGAATTGTTTTTGTCCAGCTCTATTACTGTTTCCCATTGTTTAATTGCATCATCAATCCTGCCATTGTAAAAGTCGATAAGTCCAATTTCATAATATCCTTCCAGTGCGGTAGGGATACCTGCTTTTGTCAGTCTCTCAATCTTTGCCTTAAGTTTATTAATCTTTATTTTAGACCGTTGAGATATTTTTGGTTGTTTTCTGTCTAGTTGTAACAGAGATGGGATGTTAGCGCCTTTTCGTTCCATTTTCAGCATCTCTTCAAGGTCCCTTTTCTGTTCCTTCAAAAGGTTTCTTCCTTCTTCGTACATGTGGTTTACAATGTTTAATTGTGCCTTCAGGTCATCTATTTGTGTACTTTTTTCTTTTAATTTTACCTCTAGAGTTTCTCTTTGATAAAAATACCATGAGAATATTTCTTTAATAAAATTAATAGATTTAAAGAAGAAATTATCTCTGATCAGTTGAGAGGAATTCTTGTCTTTTTTTGTGAGAAAATCATCCATACTATTGTTTTTCCTTTATTGCTGATTGAGCAGATGATAAACGTGCGATTGGTACCCTGAAAGGTGAGCAACTGACATAGTCCATACCGTTTCTATTACAAAACTGTATTGATGAGGGTTCTCCTCCATGTTCTCCGCAAATTCCTATCTTAAGGTCCGGTTTGGTTTGTCGTCCTTTCTTGATGCCGGTTGTAACTAACTGTCCTACTCCATCCTGGTCTAGGACCTGAAAAGGATCTTTCTCCAATAGCCCGCGTTCGGTGTACTGTGGTACAAAAGAGCCAACATCGTCACGGCTATATCCAAATGTCATTTGTGTTAGATCGTTAGTACCAAATGAGAAAAATTCCGCGTATTTAGCTATGCGATCTGCGGTTAAAGCGGCCCTTGGTATCTCAATCATCGTGCCGATCTTGTAGTTTATCTTTGCGCCTTTTTCTGTCAACACTTTCTCCGCTATGATTTTAATATCGTTTTTAAGCACTTTCATTTCTTCATCCGTGCCAACAAGAGGGACCATGATCTCTGGAAATACTTTAATATTTTGCTTTTTTACAGCACATGCTGCCTGGATTATTGCCTTTACCTGCATTTCATAAATGTCCGGGTAGGTAATCCCGAGACGGCAACCTCTCAATCCCAGCATGGGGTTCGTTTCATGAAGACTGTCAACCCTGTCTTTTACTTCTTTAGGATTCATTCCCATTTTTTTTGCAAGTTCGATTTGTAAATGTTTTTCGTTTGGCAGAAATTCGTGTAGTGGCGGATCGAGAAGCCGAATAGTTACAGGAAAGCCGTTCATGACCTTGAAAATTTTTGTAAAATCGCTTCTCTGCATGGGTAATAACTTATTCAACGCACCTTTATATAGTCTTTGTGACTCTTTAAGCTTGGATTGAATATTATTTTTTTTGTTGTTCAGTGAAGAGAGTTTTTTCTTTGGTGCTTTATTAAGCTCTGCTTTTGCCTCATTAACTGAAATTTTCAGTTTGGTAACGTTTCCAGCTGTTAGTATCATCTGTCTGACATAATCAATCCGGTCTTCGCCAAAAAACATGTGTTCCGTGCGGCATAGACCTATTCCCTCTGCACCAAAATCCCTGGCCCTTTGAGCGTCTTCTGGCGTATCGGCATTTGTCCTTACCTTTAGCCTGCGGAATTCATCTGTCCATTTCATCAGTTTTCCAAAGTCCCCACAGAGTGTCGGTTCTACTGTGGGTACTTGTCCCAGAATGACTTCGCCACGTGTACCGTCCAGAGAGATGTAGTCGCCTTTTTTAATGGTTTTTTCGCCTACGGTAAATTCCTCTTTTTCATAATCTACTTGAATGCCGCCACATCCTGCAACACAGCATGTTCCCATCCCTCTGGCAACTACTGCGGCGTGTGAGGTCATGCCTCCTTTGGTTGTAAGTATTCCCTGTGCTACATGCATTCCTCCAATGTCTTCCGGTGATGTCTCTATTCGCACTAGGATGATCTTTTCATTCTTTGCCGCCAGCTTTTCGGCTTCATCCGCGTGGAATGTTACTTTGCCTGAAGCCGCTCCGGGCGATGCCGGCAGACCTGATGCGATAACATTTCTTTTTGCTTTTGGATTAAACGTTGGGTGAAGTAGCTGGTCCAGTTGGTTTGGTTCTATCCTGTTGATGGCAGTTTTTTTGTCGATAAGTTTTTCTTTTACCATATCAACTGCGATTTTTACCGCTGCCTGAGTGGTTCTCTTACCATTTCGAGTCTGGAGCATAAACAACTTTCCTTCTTGTATCGTAAACTCTATATCCTGTAAGTCTTTGTAGTGCTTTTCCAATTTGTTTTTTATATTTACCAATTTCTTGTATGCTATAGGTAATTCTTTTGCCAGATCGCTTATTGGTTCCGGAGTTCGTATACCTGCAACAACGTCTTCACCCTGCGCGTTCAGCAGGAACTCTCCATAAAATTTGTTCTCTCCGTTAGATGGGTTTCTGGTAAAGCACACGCCTGTCGCAGAATTGTTACCGGTGTTGCCGAAAACCATAGCCTGTATATTTACGGCTGTTCCTAATAAACCGCTGATATCATATATTTTTCTGTATTTTACAGCTCTTGGATTATTCCAGGAATCAAAGACCGCAATAATAGCTTTACGTAGTTGTTCTTTAGGATCTAAGGGAAAATCAGAGCCGGTCCTTTTTTTGTATATCGCTATGAAATCTTTACAGATATTCTTTAATTGTTCTGCGTTCAAATCCGTATCATTTTCCACTTTTGCCTTTTTTTTGTGTCGGGCAATTATTTCCTCAAAATCATGGTGTTTCATACCCATGACAACATTGCCAAACATATTTATAAACCTTCTGTACGCGTCCCTTGGAAATCTTTCGTTATTGGTTTTATTGATAAGTCCCTGTATGGAATCAGGGTTCAAACCCAGGTTTAGAACTGTGTCCATCATTCCTGGCATTGAAGCCGCGGCACCGCTTCTTACCGATACTAATAAAGGGTTATTTGGATCTCCTAATTTAGCGCCCATTTCACGTTCAAGGCGGGTCAGGTTTTTATCAATTTCAGATTGAAGTCCTGTAGGGAATTTTTTGTTTTGTCTATTGTACTCATCACACGCTTCAGTTGTAATTGTAAATCCAGGAGGAACAGGGAAACCTAGATTTGCCATCTCAGCAAGGTTTGCGCCCTTACCACCTAAAAGGTCCTTCATTCTGGCATTACCATCAGCTTTGTTGTTACCAAAAAAATAAATATATTTCTTTTTCATAGTTTTTACCTTTTTTTAGTTAATTACAATACCGATTCTTACCCGGAATTGTGAACACAATCCTGCTTTGGCAGAATTACTATTCTAGAATCAATAGTATTTCAATACAATATAGCTTAACATCGTTTCAGCCATAAAACATTATTTAGTATTTTATACGGTGAGATGGGGGATTTGATACTATCAAACATGTTTATCTCTAGCAAGTAAAATTATTACGCTTATTGTTTTGACATAATAAGGCTGTTCTGGTAGCATTTTTTCTTTGTTTTTTTAAATATACTCAAGTATTACACATTAAAGTTAAAATAGCAAATATTCAATAAGTTATATATACTTTTAGATACTATATTTATTTTATGTATAAACGCCTGAAATAAGATAAAAAGATCAACAATTGAAGGGAGTGTAAATGGCAAAGATAAGAACTGCTTTGATAAGTGTTTCTGACAAGACTGGAATCATAGATCTGGCTAAGGGTCTGGCAGACCTTGGTGTTAAGATTATGTCGACAGGTGGAACCGCAAAATCTATCAGGGAAAGCGGTGTTTCGGTTACGGATGTATCTGAATATACGGGTTTTCCAGAGATCATGAATGGCAGGGTAAAGACGCTGCATCCAAAGATCCATGGCGGCTTGCTTGCTGTCAGGGACAACGAAAGTCACATGAAACAGATAGAGGATTTAGGGATTGGCACAATAGATCTTGTAGTTGTTAATCTATATCCGTTTGAGAAGACTATCAGCAAAGAAAATGTGTCTCAGGAAGAAGCTGTTGAAAATATCGATATTGGCGGTCCATCTATGATAAGGTCTGCAGCGAAGAATTTCAAACACGTTGCAATTGTAGTAAACCCTGATCGTTATGACGCTTTATTAGATGAACTCAGAGAAGAAGAGTGTGATCTCACATATAAGACCCGTTATGAACTGGTTACCGAGGCATTCAAACATACCAGCCAGTATGACAAGGTAATATTTGATTATTTCAACAGGGATAATAAAGAAGCTTATCCGGAAACACTAAGTAGAGTATTGGATAAAAAGCAGGATTTAAGATATGGCGAAAATCCACACCAGACAGCAGCATTTTATGTTGATAAAAACGTTGATGTGCCTTGTATCTCAAATGCTCAACAGTTACATGGTAAGGCTTTGTCTTTTAATAACATATTGGATACCGATGTTGCCATTGAAATCGTTAAGGAATTTGAAAAACCATCCGCTGTATTAATAAAACACGCTAATCCTTGTGGTGTAGCATGCGCAGAAGACCTGAAAGACGCTTTTGCAAATGCTTACCGTTCAGATCCAGTTTCGGCTTTTGGATGCATATTGAGTTTAAACAGGACGGTTGACGAAAAGACGGCTGAGGCCATTACAGAGCCAGGTCATTTTGTTGAGGTGATTGCGGCGCCGGGTTTCGAAGATAAGGCGATTGAGATTTTGACTACAAAGCGTGGTTGGGGAAAGGACCTTCGATTATTGAAATTGGACTCGCTTGGCGATTTATCCGTAAAGAAGGGAATAACTGATTTCAGGGGTGTTGTGGGCGGTTTATTGGTTCAGGATAAAGATATGAACTCCGGAGATAAAGATCAGTTGAAGGTGGTTACAAAAAAAGCTCCATCAGAAGATGATATAGATGAGTTGCTGTTTGCGTGGAAGGTTTGCAAGCATGTTAAATCCAATGCAATCGTTTTTACAAAAGACAAGATGGTTGTTGGTGTGGGTGCGGGCCAGATGAGCCGCGTTGACTCTACAAATATCGCGATAAGTAAATCTGGTGGCAGGACTGCCGGGACAGCCATGGCTTCTGACGCCTTTTTCCCTTTCAGGGATTGTATCGACATTGCGGCTAAGGCTGGAATTACTGCTATAATACAACCTGGTGGATCAAAAAAGGATCAGGAATCGATAGACGCGGCAAATGAACATGGAATTGCAATGGTATTTACCGGTGAGAGGCACTTTAAACACTAAATACAAGAATCTACACTAAACATAATAGATAACTTTTTTTACAAATTGACGACTAATATCCGACAGTAGAACAGTCAGACATACGAAATTATGGCAGTTCTAATGCTACTGTTACCGCTTCATTTTTTATCAAGCACTTAACATCATTATTATTCCAGAAAGGAGTATTATATTCATGATACAAAAAAATAACACTTTTAATTGTTTACTTGGAGTTGCCCTCCTGGTAGTGTTTTTCCTGACAGGGTGTGCGACAACTACGGTGCAGGAAACATCTCTTTCTTCAACAGAAGCGTTGAAAACAGCATCATCTCCTTCTAAAAGAATATCCGGTACGGGTCTGACAGAAATTACCGATACAAACAAAATTCCTGATTTTAAAGATGATTATGGCAAAATAGAATTACTTTACGCAGTAGACAATAGCAGGTTATATTTTGAAAAAGTCAAGTCATATCCTGGCACCTTTAAATCTATAGGTTTTACCCCTGAAAAACAGGTAGAGACCTTAAAGCTTTTCAGGGATGGATATGTTAGTAGCAAGAGCCCGCAGGAGTTGACAGAATTTATTGCAAAAAATTTCAGGATCTTTCAGGCAACAGGAAAGGAACATGGAGGTGAAGTCCATTTTAAAGGTTATGGATTTCCAATTTCAGACAAAAATGTTACAAATCGTACAAGTCTTGCATATGATTGGAATACTGCAGTCTATTTTGGTTCATTAGGCTTACATGTCACTCCAATGCGTAGTATTGCAACCGATGATAAGGTTTTGCCTCCTGGCGGACTCGCCTTTGTGGTAATAGAAGGGTCGACAAACCTCAATCAGGATAAAAGGCAATCGGGAAAATCATTTTTTGTCTTGGCAAATGATTCAAGGAGTACTGCCAAAACGGCTGACAGGGCAGATATTTTCTTTGGGATAGGCAAAAATGCTATCCAAAAGGCGGAGAATTTTAATACCACCGGAAAGCTCTATTACCTTCTAAAACGGTAAGTTAATGAATTTGCCCGTACCCGTTCCCACACTTTAATGTGGGGACGGGTATTGAGGTGTTTTGTTGCATGTTGCATTTTGACTGATTGATAATAGCACTTACTATTTATTTAATGTCTATCATATGAGAGAAATTATAAAAATTTTTCAGGTACTCGGACTATATGACACTTGAACTTACATATTGTATGTGATAACATTAAGCTCTTTATTTCTCATATTTAAATCGAATGCTTATGTTTTAAACATTAGAAAATAATGATAAACAACTGTGAGACGGTTTGTGTATAAACACTTTACTAATTGTCACCGTCTTTCATTTTTTTATTTATTTAGTGTGTGGTTTGATATAATAAAAAAATATAAGAGAAGCCCTTAAAACGATCTAAGGATAGTGTAGACAACGGCTTCCTGAAAATCAACAAGTAAATCAGAAGGATTCTTAGATATAAGATTATGAAGAGTACTAATTGGTGGAAATATCTACTTGCAGTTCTCGTTGTGGGTGCGTCAGGTGTTATATTTATGGGGTTCAGTACATATAAAGACGCTCCTCCAAAACCTGATTATATTTCACCTGAAGGTGTGGAAATTGTTCAAAAGTCTGCTGTCGAACGTGGACAACTGGTCTTCCAGAAATACGCATTGATGGAGTACGGAAGCATGTTTGGAGATGGTGCTGCCCGTGGACCGGACTTTACTGCCGAAGCGCTCCACCGTATAGCGGTTGATATGAATAATTATTACGGCAGGCAGGTTACAGATGGAAATCTGAGCGAGTTGTCTCAAATAGAAAAAGATGGTATTTCTGTTCAAGTCAGGCGAGAGCTCAAAGAAAACCGCTACGACATGGAGAGAAATATTGTAGTCCTTACTGAGGGATATGCGTACGCGGCAGAACAGCTGGTCGATTACTATAGACTCAAATTTAAGGGAAATCACAAGGAGGCTTTTAAGCCGGCAGGTTATATTACAGACGATTCAGAACTAAATGATCTTTCTGCGTTCTTCTTCTGGGGCGCCTGGGTTTGCGCGGCAGAGAGACCAGGTGGCGAGTCCAGCTATACACATAACTGGCCTTTTGATGAATATGCCGGGAATGTTCCAACACCGTCAGTAATATTGTGGAGTGTTATTGGGATGCTGTTTCTGATTTTCGGTCTGGGTGCCGTCCTCTGTACTTACAGCTATTATTCCAAAGCTTCGCAGTTACAGGTGAAAGAAAATCCTGTTAACAACAAAAGCGTTGAAGCTTCTATTCCAACGGCCACTCAACGTGCAGCTTACAAGTTTTTTGTAGTTGCGGTTGCACTGCTTTTCATCCAGATCGTGGCTGGTGTCCTGACGATTCACGATTTCGTTGGATTTACAACTTTTTTTGGCTACAATATTTCTGAATTTCTACAGATAACTATTACCAGAAGCTGGCATGTACAGTTATCTATTCTGTGGATAGCAACCTGCTGGATAGCCGGTTCCATATTCCTTCTTCCCGGAATACACCGCCAGGAGCCAAACCGTCAGGTTCTCCTTATCAATGTACTCTTCGGCTTACTTGTATCAGTGGTTGTAGGTATGTTAGTAGGCTGTTTTCTGGGGCCGAAGAACCTTCTTGGTGACAATTGGAGACTGTTTGGCAATCAGGGCTGGGAATTTGTTGAACTTGGGAAGGTATGGCAGATTGTTCTCTTTGCAGCGCTCATTATGTGGGCAGTCATTATTTACCGAGGGGTAAAACCGGCTTTGAAGGGACAATCCGCATTCTCTCTGCCGTATTGGATTCTCTACTCTGTTGTAGCTATTACTATTCTATTCCTGTCAAGCTTTGTGGGCGGGAAGAATACAAATTTCGTTATTGCAGATTTCTGGCGCTGGTGCGTCATTCACATGTGGGCAGAGTGCTTTTTTGAGGTTTTTACTACAATAGTTATTGCCTGCTACATGGTATTCATGGGTCTGGTTTCCCGACAGGGTGCTACCAGGGTAATTTACCTGGCAACGCTACTGTTTCTGGGTTCCGGTCTTCTTGGTATATCCCATAACTTTTATTGGAATGCGAAACCAGCAGCTCTCATGGCAATTGGCAGTGTCTTCTCAACCCTCCAGGTCATCCCTCTTGTACTATTGACGCTTGAAGTATGGAAATTTGTTCGGATTCCGGGATATTCTATTAGACGATCAGAAGATTCAGCCGTTACAGGCTCCTCCTTTGGATTCTCAGAGGCATTTCTTTTCCTCATTGCCGTAAATTTCTGGAACTTTTTCGGTGCCGGTGTGTTTGGTTTGATTATAAACCTTCCGATAATAAATTACTACGAGCATGGTACCTATCTAACAGTCAATCATGGCCACGCTGCTTTGATGGGTGTTTACGGTAATCTTTCGATAGCTGCTGTACTGTTTTGCAGTAGACATGTCATTACTTCCAGGCGCTGGAATGTAAGGCTGCTGCGTTCGACCTTCTGGGCAATAAATGTGGGACTTTTACTGATGGTGCTGATGGATACCTTTCCCGCCGGAGTGTTGCAATTCAGGTCGGTTGTAGAAAATGGCTACTGGGTAGCTCGCTCACAGGAATTTATTCTTGGCGGTGCCTTTCAGGTGTTGACCTGGATGCGTGCGGTAGGCGGTGTGCTCTTTTTTGCCGGAGTGATACCGTTACTCTATTTCATGGTATCACGACTGAACTCGCTCAAAGCTGCTGCAACAACACAGAAATCAGAAGAGCCGGTCCTTATTACAGAAGAGCTACCGGAGCGTGATGTGCAGGTAGCTTAATTGGCCAAAGCCACGACCAGGTTAGATTCTTCATTCATCTTCCCCGCCAGGGCTGCATTCAGAATTACAAGTCAGTATGTAATTCTGAGGAAGGAACAATGTAAGCTCAGCTTTGCCGAACAATCTCAACGTCTCCAACGCTAGTTAAAAGTGACTAAATCTGACCGGATACTGCTGAGTTCACTTCTGACGTAAGGCGTTTTTAACCGGGGACTTTTTGATTTAATACTAATTTAGTGAAGAGGAAAAAATTTATCAGTTGGTTGCATAAACATGGTGTCTGCGTTGTTATAGAAGGAAGAAGGCATACAATTTTTGGTAAAGGAAAGTTAAAAACAGAAATTCCAAGGCATAATGAAATTGTAGATTTACTTGCTTCAAAGATATGCAAAGATCTTGAAATTCAGGATTGGAGGAATAAATGAAGTATAGAGCCATTATACAGGAAAAAAACAATTGGTGGGTTGGTTGGTAGGTAGATATTCCCGGTGTAAATGCACAGGAAAAGATACGTGTGAAACTGTTAGAGTCACTTCGTATCGGAATCGAAGATATGCTTCAGACTGAGTGTGTGGTTCCGGAAGGAGCCCATCTGGAAACGATAGAAGTCTAATCATAAAATAACGATTTGATCGACCCTTTTGAACCTCTGCCTGCCGTTTACCAGGCAGGCTGAAAGGAGTTAATTTAGATGGAGTGGAAAATTATAGGTATAATTGCGGCAGTATGTACAACCTCTGGCTTTATACCTCAGATAATTAGAGGAATGCGTACAAAGAGATTGGATGATATCTCGCCTGTAATGTACATGCTCCTGATTCTCGGACTTTCATTGTGGTTGTCCTATGGCATACACATTGATGACATGATAATTATTACGGCTAATGCGGCAGGGTTAGCATTCAGTCTTTTTATTGTGTTTTTACGTTTTAAATATATCAGGCGAAGATAACTCTGCTTTTTCAGATACCAACAGGGACTTAAAGTTGATTTTCTCATTCCAACAAGCAATAAGAAATCGAATCTGCTTGAATTTAAGGCTTCTCGTACTAAATGGCTTATCCAATAAAGCGATTAAAAAAATATATTTCCAACTATTCAGTAAAGAGTTTTTTAGTTCATTTACCATAAAAAGAGTAGGAGAATACTACATCCCTTGTTAAAGGTGTCAAAGCAATACCGAGTAATCTCCCGGGTCAGAATTATAAAATATCTTTGATTATATAATTTGATCTGTGGTGTTTCAATGTTGATAACACTTCGATTCCGCTCAGTGCGACGTGATCCTGAGCAGAGTCGAAGGATGATTTTTCAACAATGGCGAACTGATTTGTTAATAAGTTGAAAACGCAATATTATTGATAATATCTATAAATACTTTCCGAATATAAGACTCAACCTCTCCTTTACTTCGTCCGGAATATTTTCCTTACGCGTTACAATGGCATTGCTTGACGCATTTACACATCCGCAATTCCTTTCACCTTCAATTGTTGGAATAGCATGTTTTATTATGGCCTTTGCCGTATCAACATTTTTCATGATATTCTGAAGGACGATTTCTGCCGTGACATCTTCCTCACCTTCATGCCAGCAATCATAATCAGTGGAAAGTGCGAGTGTGCTATAGCAGATTTCAGCTTCACGGGCCAGTCTGGCTTCCTGAAGGTTTGTCATTCCGATAACACTTACGTCCCATTGGCGGTAGGTAAGTGATTCTGCTCTCGTAGAGAATTGGGGACCTTCTATACATATGTAAGTTCCTCCTTTGTGTACGGTCGCTCCTGCGCTGTTTGCTGCTTTGTGGAGTGTATTTGCCAGGACTGAACAGATAGGGTCCGCAAGACTTACATGGCCAACGATCCCTTCACCGAAAAAGGAGCCGATCCTGCCTTGTGTACGATCAATGAACTGGTCAGGAATCACTATGTCCAAAGGTTTTATCTCTTCTTTCATACTTCCTACCGCACTGACGGCAATTATCCTTTCGACTCCAAGCTTCTTCATGCCATAGATATTAGCACGAAAATTCAACTCAGATGGTAATATACTATGGGTTTTTCCATGTCGCGGGAGGAAGACAACGCTTTTGCCCTCCAGTTTTCCTGTAATAAATTGATCAGATGGGTCTCCAAAAGGTGTTTCTACTTTTACGTTTTCAACATCAGATATTCCTTCGATATTATACAAGCCACTTCCACCAATTATTCCTATTCTTCCGTTAGTCATATTTATATCCTTAATATACACTTTACTATTAAAAACGTGTTATTCTAACGATGCATCCTGTACCGTCAAGAACTATTTTAAACGTATAGAAATTTAAAAAAACACGAAAGAACACAAAAAATGCTTTTTGCTTGGCTTTGTAATCAGAGTTTATTTATACACAGCCTGTTTCTGAGAAATACTGTATGGACATATTGCGATCAGAACGGCAACCGATTCAAAAAAGCAGTAAAGATTACTATGAAAATTAAAAAATGTAATTTGAAGGAAGAAAGTATTATCGCACTGTATATTGTGCTCACACAATCACAAATAAGATGTTTATTAACAATATGTTCTGGTTTTAAGCATTTCAACGTAATCAATGTTCGGAAATTTACAGATTTTCTCCCGCATGCTTCCGGGTTTTATCCTGGTATTCTGGTGGCATGGTCAACTCGTTTGTCTGAGTAATGAACGTAGCATATTGATATTACGGATAAATAACATTTGGCCATGCAACTCAGGTGTGATTTTTTATTAAAGATTTTTTTGACCTGACCTACCGCGTATTAGTCCTCCATTCTCGATCCACAAGGACCAATGTTATTATTCTTTTATCTGCTAATCATTATTGACAGTAAAACACATTATATTATATAATTACTGCCAGCGTTTTTATACTTATACAGAATTACCCGAATCAAAAATTAGAAAGTTTCTGGGATATTCAACACGGGAGAAATAAGGGTGGCTAAAAGTAAGAAGTCTGAGGGTTTTGAGGATGTCCAATATATAAAAGAGAAATTTGAGAATATAAAGAAGGAGATTGGAAAAGTTATTGTAGGTCAGGATGATATGATCGAGGCAATTATTATTGCACTCTTTTCTGATGGTCATATTCTACTGGAAGGTTATCCGGGCCTTGGGAAAACGATGACTATTAAGACACTGTCAAGGACGATTGATGCAAAATTCCAGAGGGTACAATTTACACCGGATTTGATACCAAGTGATATTACAGGGTTTGAGCTATGCGATCCTGAAACAAGGAAAAGTGCGGTCCAGAAAGGGCCGGTATTTACTAATTTATTATTAGCAGATGAAATCAACAGAGCACCCGCGAAAGTCCAGAGTGCTTTACTGGAAAGTATGCAGGAAAAACAGGTAACTATAGGTAGAGAGACGTTTGAGTTGGAAAAGTTATTTGTTGTGCTTGCAACTCAAAATCCGTTGGAGATATCCGGTACGTATCTCCTGCCGGAAGCTGAGGTTGACAGGTTTATGTTTAAGATAAGGGTGTCGTACCCTTCTTATGATGAAGAGAGAGAAATTACGGAGAGACAGATTGGCGGCGAAGAACCTGAGTTGAACACGGTTTTGCGCCCTGATGAAATTATAACGTTGAGACATTTCATGGCTGAAATGATCCCATTGTATAAAGAATCGGAAATCGTGAAATATTCGACACGCATTGTAAGAGAGACAAGGCCGAACTCTGATGCAGACGAATTCATAAGCAATATGGTCATGTATGGTGCTTCGCCTCGCGCTTCTATTTACCTGGCAAAAGCGGCACGTGTGTGTGCCTTCCTTTCAGGGAGCAATATGGTCCTTCCGGAACATATCCATAAGATGGCATATCCTGTTTTAAGGCACAGGATCATATTAACACATGAGGCAGAGGCTCAAGGAAGTGATCCGGACGATATAATAAACAATATATTGAAAAAAGTGCCCATTCTGGAAACAGATACTTCTCATTAGTCTCTGTTGCGTAAAGCAATTTTTATAGGGTTCGTTTTCCAAACAAACTTTATGATTTGCTTATTGGGAAACACCCATACATTTTTAAAGATATATTTTCCGTAACTGATACGCACTAACAACTCTCTATTTTACAACTCTATCTATTTGATTCGGAAGAGGCTGGCTTTTTGAGAAGCAAGATAAGGTTACATATTCAGAGAATGGTAGCGAACCTTTTTGAAGGTTCTTTCTCCAGTTACTTGAACTCAACAAGAGGTATTGAACTTGATGAGCTGAGACAATACCAGCCTGGTGACGAATTCAGGTCTATCGATTGGAAGGCTACTACCAGGACCGGGAACTTGCATGTCAGGCTTAAACTGGTCGATAAAAGGACTAATATATTCTTCTTGATCGATAGAAGTGGTTCAAAGAAGTTTGGTTCAGCACATTTTACAAAAGAAGAAATTCAATCCTCCATAGTTTCTATACTTGTCAAATCAGCAACAGAAACAGGTAATCTCGTAAGCTTTATAACGTTTACTGATAAGATTGAGAACTATATCCCGCCTCAAGCCGGCCAGAGAGAAGGTATAAAATTAGCGAGGAATATGATCATTGATAAGACGGAAAGCATACAGACAAATATCAACTGCGCATTCAGATTTTTGAACAGTTTGCAATTCGCTCCTTCACTTGTTTTTGTATTATCTGATTTCTTTGCACCGTTTGATTATGAGAGTTCATTGAAATCCCTTATAAAAAAACACGATGTTATTCCAATAGTATTGTCTGACATAAGGGAAGAAGTATTGCCTAAGGCAAGAGGTTTTGTGGCAGTAAAGGATTTGGAAACTCAAAAAGTAAAGTATCTGGATCTGTCTCAGGATCTCTTTACGAAACCACAACATAAAAATTTGTTTAATAAGCTTAATCTTGATTACCTTACGTTGAAGACCGATCAGAACGAAGAACAATGGACAGGCGCTCTGTCAGATTTTTTTGATAAGAGAATCAGGCGCAGAAGCCGGATAAAAAGATGAAGAGAATTTTATTATTAATATTTTTGGGTACATTTGTGTTTATTATGTCTATTAACACTTGCAAGGCACGGCAATCAGATTATGGACGTGAACATGAGTATGGAGATTCCGTCCAGCCGCGTGATATAGATACACTGATACCTGAAATGGATGAGGCCGTTGAGTTGTGGCTGTTTGTAAGTGACTATCGGTTTGTTACCGGTAAAATGATTCATTTGACCCTGCAGATGGTGTGGAAACTGGGTGTCAGTGTAGATACGGAGGAATTTAATTCGATTGATCTTTCGCCTTTCAGCATAGAAAAGGTGACAGTTGGGGAGAGGCAGATATTTAATAATGATAGTGACTTTTGTGTCATAACATACATCCTCTCTCTGCCTGATGATGCGGAAGTGGGAATATACACGGTACCCGCATTCTACATTTCGTACAATGACGAGGCAAATAAGAGTTCCGGGCAGGTACAATCCTCTTCCATGGCTTTAAAGAAGGTTCCCATTCTGGTAGAGACAGAGTTGGATAGAGATATAATTAACATTGGAGATACACTTAAATATACACTTACGGTCTGGCATGAAAAGTATATACAGATACTTAAAGAGAATATGAGGGAACTTAATCTCAGTCCGTTTAAATTAATAGATTTCAGGATCAATGAGGAAGCGGAAGGAAAGCTGAGAAAGACCACTATAGAATATGAGCTCTCGATTTACGATTTACCGGATAAAGAAGAGAATTTTGAAATTCCTTCAATACCCGTATTGTATTTTAACAAGGGTGAAGTAGATGTTTTTGAGGAAGAGGATGCAAAGATTCCTGTAACTCAAAGAGTAGGCGCTCCGGCAATACCTGTTTTAATTAATAGCTTATTAAAAAGAATTGATGTGCCACTTGAAGGGTCAAAGGGGCCACTAGTTTATTCACGGAAGGATAAATTCTTAAGAAGCCACCTGCCGGTAATTATCGGGGTTGTTATCATAATTGCACTTGGGGCAAATGAAATCAAGAAGCTTGCATACAGGATGTCCGCGATTCTTAGAGAAAGGATTGCTATGTCTCCTCTTGCGTATGCAGAGAGGATTGAAACACTGATTAACAGTTTTGACATTGGTGCGGAAGATGATGATTTGAGGCGGTCTGTTGTAATGGTTGATTGTACATTGAGGGGGTTTATGGGCGCGTTAAAAGAGATGCCCGGAAATGTAGTGCGCTCTGTAACTACAGATGAACTAATTGCTATAATCAGGGATAAAAAGTTGGCGGATGAAATAGTTGATACCGCGGACAATGTACTTAAATCATTTGACTCCGTTATATTTGGTGAGGTCAATAGAGATGTAATTAAGCAGGCTATGGATGAAGTGCCGGAGATTCTGAAAGAGTCGAGAAGGCGGGGGTATTATTAGATAATTCATTTTGTGGCATCTATTATTAATTTGTGTATTTGCCTTTAGTAAATTTTACAATTTGAATATTTGTTATAGACAACGTTTGAAAGATTCTTTGGTCGTCCCTCACTCAGATTGAAATGTGATGGAGGAAGACCAAAAAATCTAATGTTATCATATTACAGAACATATAAAACATGAATCTGGGAAATCCTATTTTTCTACTGGTATTGATTCCTTTTATTGTCTTGATTTTTTTAAGAAGAGAAGGAAAATATTTAGGCTATTCAAGCACAAGGCATATAGAAGAGACTAAAAGCGTTAAGACTTATGTGAGACGATTGCCAAAAATACTCTGCTTCATTACCGTATTATTTGCAGCACTTGCATTTGCGAGGCCCCAATCCAGCTATCATGAAGCAGAAGTCACATACCAGGGACGTGAAATAATACTGTCTATAGATACTTCGTTCAGTATGACCGGTGAGGCTATGGAAAAAGTCAGAGACATTTCAAAAGATTTTATAAGGAAAAGAAGCCATGATATGATAGGGATTACCATGTACGGAACTGACGCGGTAGTTGTAGTGCTTCCTACCTGGGAAACAGAGTTGCTGGAGAAGTCGTTAGACAGGATCAAACCTCATCATGTTGGTGTGAGGACAGCTATCGGAGAGGGACTTTTTACTTCAATTCTTGCACTTATTGAAAGGGACATGGGGCAGGTTTTTGAAATCAAAAAATTGAGAAAAAGTATTAACAGGGATGAAGGGCTTGGTAAGTATGCTCTGGATTTTGTGAAAATGGTACAGGGAAGAGGCTCGATGAAAAACAAGGTTATAATCCTGTTTACAGACGGCATATATAATGTGGGTATAAACCCGACAAGGCCTCTTCGTTTTATTAAGAGGCTCGGGGTAAAAGTACACGTAGTCTCCGTGCCTGCCTCTGCTGAGACAGGTGTAGAGCATGAACAAGCTGCTGAAAGAACGGCATCGTTAAGGAAGGGTGTTGAATCAACAGGTGGGAAATTGTTTGAAGCGGAGAACTATGAGGAGGTTGAAAGGTTTTATTCAGAGATTGACAAAATAGAAAAGGAAAAGATAATAATGCAAACTGTTGTAAAGAAGAAAGATCTCTTCCTTGTTCCAACGGCGATAAGTATATGCTTCCTGTTAGGGATGATAGTAATAGAAAGTATATGGTTGAAGATTCCGTAATAAGACTGACGGTAAGTATGTATAGTCTGTCTCCCAAACGGACTTATATATGAGGCCTGTTTGGAAAACGGGGACTACGTATTTTGTTTAGAATGTCATTGATAAATGGTTTGTGCGCAGGTGCGAATTGGTACAACTGGCGAAAAAAGAAATGGGTCGTAATATTAAAGTTACGATATTCAGCAAGAGAGGCAAATTAAAGGATGTTTGGTGAAATCAGGAAAATATATCAATGAACAGAATCAACATTATTAAAATATCACTTCTAGTCATGGCAATAGTATTGATTACCTGTGGGCGGGGCTACTTGAGTCAGTGCAGACTTGCTGAGGATGTGAAAAAAGACGTAGAAATGGGAAGATATAATAAAGCGCTTGATACTCTGGAAGAGGTAAGAGGGTCGGTATTATACAGACTTTCTAAATATCTTGATAGAGAAGATTCATATGTTGCGTACAATACCGGTGTAGTTTTGATGCTGATGGGTGACACTAAAAGTGCGGGGGTAGAGTTCAAGCAGGCTGCCAGAACAGATAACGAAGCAATTAAAGAAAATGCCATATATAACAGGGCGAATATAATAGCAACAAATATGGATTTTATTACGGCGGCGGAAGAGTATTCAAAGGTGCTCGGGATAGATCCTGACGATTTTGAGGCGAAAAAGAACCTTGAAAGAATGCGGCTGGGGCAAAAACAACTCTCAACACTGTTTTCTCAGGTCAAACAGGAGAGAGAGGAGAGGATCCAGTCTTTGAAGCTCATTCCGTGGGGTAATAAATACAGACATAGTGGAGAACAGAAGATCAGGTGGTGAGGACAGACCTCGCTTTCGAGAGGACTAAATTTCTGGAATTCTCTAGAACGAGATACATTCTATCATTATTCGACAATAGCACTAATTCACCATAAAATATTACTCTTAAAAATGCTATTCTTTTCACAACAACAATATTTAGTTTACATACTCCCTGGCGTGGTGCTTATCTTTCTTGCCTATCTCTATTCCATGGGGAGGAAGAGGAGTTGGTTGAAGAGTTTTGGCGGGCTAGATATTTTACAGAGATTCAGCAGGATACCGAATACAACCTGCAATATCACCAAAGGTTTAATGATCAGCGCCTCATTTTGCGGTCTGTGTATGGTCCTGGTTGGGCCGAAGTGGCAGACTACTGAAGAGTATTTTGAGAAGGAGGGTATGGAGATTGTCTTTGTTCTGGATGTGTCACTGAGTATGCTGGCGGAGGATGTAAAACCTAACAGACTGCAAAGGGCAAAAATTGAGATGGAAAACTTGATTAAGGGCCTTGAGAATGATTATTTGGGTCTGGTAGTATTTGCAGGACGGGCATTTTCCATGCTTCCTTATCTGACAACAGATTATGATAGCATTTATTTGAGAATTTTGCGTATGATTAATGAGAACTACGCGCGTTTTGTCCCGTACGGTACAAATGTTGGAAATGCTCTACTTGTTGCAATTGAGTCGTTCAGCAAGGAGGAGAGAGAGAAGGTAATTATCTTTCTTACTGACGGAGAGGAGCAGTTGGCAGTTAGAAGCCAGGTGGCGGAAGCGGTAAAGATGCTTATGGAGAGGAAGGATATCTCGGTTTATTTGATAGGAATTGGAGACCTGCAGGAGTATTCTCCAATCCCTAAAAAGGACAAAAATGGACATACAATTGGTTACGAGCTTGATATAGAGGATAATACGATTATGACAAGGCCTGATCCTGAATTATTACAGGAAATTGCGGATGTAACCGGTGGTAGATATATCCATGATGCGACTGGAGATGAGCTTAAGGGTATTTTTGAGGGAGTTATAGCGGAACATAGAAAAGTTTTAGGGGTAAAGACCAGAAATACCGTTAAAGATATTTCGCAATACTTTCTAGGTGGTGTGTTGATTTTTCTCGTATTTTTTTTGTTGTTGTAAGGCGAGGTGTTCTTTACGATAATCGTTTGCCTGTTATAACGCTTTGATGTTTTCTCTTTTATACTCATAATTCTTTACTTTTCTCAGGCCGACTCCTCAGTAGATAAGTTCAACGAGTTTCTCCTTCCGTGTTTACTGATAATGTTATTAAAATAATCTGGAAATTTTTCATATTCTATGACATATTTGACTATATACAATGGCGCTGGTATAGTGCGATAAGAGGTTTCCGCTTTTATTTTGAAAATGACAAGTTGGATAGATCAAAATCTGACTGTCAAATAATCCGTCAGGTAAGAATGTTTCCGCTAAAGTATAGTGTGACTAATTAATTGAGAGGGTGAATAATATGGTTTCAAAAGAGGATATACAAATAAAACCTGGAAAATTGTTTATTAATGGCAAATGGGTAGATTCTGTTTCAGGTAAAACTTTTGATGTCTTAAATCCCGCAACGGAAGAGGTATTAACATCTGTTGCCGAGGGAGATAAGGCAGATATTGATCTAGCTGTTTCCGCTGCTCGTAAGGCCTTTGAAAAAGGGCCATGGAAAAAAATGGATGCACGTGAAAGAGGTAAGATTTTGTTAAAAATCATGGAATTGATAGAAAAGAATAAGGATGAATTGGCCCTGCTTGAAACTATGGACAATGGTAAGCCAATCAGTGAAACAACGAATGCTGATCTCCCACTTGTGATTGACTGTTTGTTGTATTATGCGGGATGGGCTGACAAAATCCATGGTGAGACAATTCCGGTGAGAGGAGAGTACTTTAATTATACCACGAGAGAACCTGTTGGTGTTGTGGGACAGATAGTACCATGGAACTTCCCCCTTCTAATGGCTGCCTGGAAGATAGCGCCCGCTCTGGCCTGTGGCAACACAGTGGTTTTTAAGCCTGCTGAACAGACGCCATTAACTGTATTGAGGCTAGGTGAGATTTGCCAGGAGGCAGGATTGCCGGATGGAGTTCTGAATATTGTGCCAGGTTATGGTCCTACGGCAGGAGCGGCCCTTGCTGAGCATATGGATGTTGATAAGATTGCTTTTACTGGTGAAAATGCTACTGGACAAATCATAATGCGGGCTGCATCAAAGAATTTGAAACGAATTTCACTGGAGTTAGGTGGAAAGTCTCCAAATATTGTATTTGCAGATTCCGATATTGATAGTGCCGTTGCCGGCGCTATGACCGGTATATTCTTTAATCAGGGTGAAGTTTGTTGTGCCGGTTCCCGATTGTTTATCGAAAAGAGTATTCATGATGAATTTGTAGAAAAGTTATCAGATAAAACTGCTGGTATGCGTGTTGGTGACCCGGTAGATGCCGACACTCAGATGGGCGCGCAGGTTTCTAAAGAACAGTTTGATAAGATATTAGGTTATATCGATGCTGGAAAACAGGAGGGAGCAAAACTGGTAACAGGCGGTGAACGATGTGGTGAAAGAGGGTATTTTATTAAGCCTACTATCTTTGACGCGGTTGATAACAATATGAAGATAGCGAGAGAAGAAATTTTCGGACCAGTTGTTTCGACAATCAGTTTTGATGATATTGATGAAATGGTAAGGCAGAGTAATCTATCGATATTCGGCCTGGCTGCTGCTGTCTGGACAAAGGATATAAAAAAGGCACACAGGCTCGCCAGAGATTTGAAGGCTGGTACAATATGGATCAATACTTATAATGCTTTTGATGCTGCATCGCCTTTTGGTGGCTTTAAACAGAGTGGTTTTGGTAGAGAGCTGGGTGTTCATGCTTTAGAGTTGTATACACAGGTAAAAAGTGTGTGGATAAACCTTGGCAGCTAAACGTTTGTTAAATAACTTAGTAACATGAAGTTTGATTATAGGTATTGGTTTAGAATGAGATATGCTTTTTGGTTATATTCAGAACCCTAGCTGCGCTGCATGGGTATTTTCAAGGTTAGCCGAGGGCTTTAAACCAACTTTTTAATCAATATGGTTTTGTTTGATAGAGATGGAAAAGCTTTAATTTGTGGTACTTACAATACTGGTAACAGCAATTTCTGTAAAAATTTATATTGAGTTTTTTTTCTAATTTGATATAAGAGTTGTTTCACAGGTCTTTTATAATATGCAGATTTTTTATTTAGAGACCGGACAAATACATCCCACACTGAAAAACTACAACGTATTGGTTTATAGCTATACGTAGGCCATGATTTGTAGTAAGTCATTTCTTTTTCTAGTATTAGACTAAGACAATCAGGATAAAAAGCACAAATTAAGATAGTGGTAACAATGAAAACAAAACGCATAGTTCAGATATTGGTTATTTTTTTATTTTTTGTTCTTCCAAAAAACATTCTTTTTAGTGCTGATGGCCATAGTTATTATTATAATCTTGGCATTTCTCATTACGAGAAAGGTAATATAGATGATGCTATTTTAGCATGGGAAAAAGCTGTCTTAGTTAATCCGGCATTTGTAGAAGCATACTATAACCTTGGGAATGTCTACGAGGAAAAAGGGTTGTTGATGAAAGCTATCTCTTCCTGGGAAAAGGTTTTAGAACTTACTCCTTCTGATATTGATGTCTATTTTAATATTGGGGTAGCATATACTAGACAGGGTATGTACACTGAGGCGAAAGATGTATTCAAATATGGAGTAAAAGTTGACCCTGATGATCCGGAAATTCACTATTTACTTGGTATTGTATTTATGAATATCGGTGAATTGGATAATGCAATCAAAGAATTAAAAAATACTTTGATATTACGTCGTGACCATGCAGGGGCCTGCTATATTCTGGGAAATGCTTATTATGACAAGAATATGTTGGATGCCGCACTTGCATCGTATAGAGATGCGATTAAGATAAACAATAAATATTCTGATGCTTACAATAATATAGGTTCAATTTTATTTGATAAGGGTCTGTTTGATGATGCTATAACTGCATGGAAAAATGCAATTGAGATTGATCCTGACTTTATAGATGCTTATTTTAACCTTGGGAACGCTTATGATAAAAAGGGGATGTTTTACGAGTCGGTTTCTGTCTGGAGAAAGGCTCTTGAAATAAATCCGGACATGTTGGACACTCGCTATAATCTCGGTATTGTTTACTCTGAAAATAAGATGTATAGAGAAGCAATCAGCGAATTCAAGCAAATTTTAACATCAAACCCTGATGATATAGATACCCTTGTTAGTTTAGGTCTTGCTTACAAAAACTGGGGGCTGATTAATAAGGCAATTTATAAGTATAAAAAAGTTCTTGGCATTCAACCTGATAACGTTTCTGCTCTAAATAATCTTGGGCTTATTCACATTCAGAAGGGGCAATATGATAAGGCTATTTCACTATTTTGGAAGTTAAGACGGATTAATCCGGATTATCTGGAAGGGCTATATAACCTTGGATTGGCATTTTACTTTAAGGATGATCTTGATAAGGCGATTTATACATGGGAGGAGTTGGCAAGTATTGATCCTGCTTATGGGAATATACATAATGATTTGTCTGTATCTTATAAAAAGAAAGGTTCGTTCCGTGACTCAATAGCTGAACATGAAAAAGCGCTTGAAGAGCTAGGTAAACGTGATAAGGGTTTTTCAATTGTGCTTCCTGCTTGTGCAAAGGAGAAAAATATGCTAGTAGTGAATAGGAGAAAGTTGTTGCCAGCGGTAACAATTGGCTTGACTCAGGAAGAAGCGGTAAGGCTTGCAAAGGTACTTGGAGAGAGTAATGTGGAAATTGGTTTTTGTCTGGAACTTCTTGCTGATATCGATTTTGTGATGCTGGAAGATAAAATTGCAAATAAATAATGTCAAAAAAAATTTGTATATCCGTGATAGGAAGTGGTAGTGGTGATGATTTGTTAAGTCCTCAAATTTCTAAAATTGCGAACGAAGTGGGACGGGAGATAGCAAGTCGAGGTGCGGTTCTGATATGTGGCGGTCTGGGTGGAGTGATGGCTGAAGCGGCTAAAGGTGCTAAAGAAATAGGTGGCCTTACGATTGGGATTTTGCCGGATGAAGATCCTGGCAGTGCAAATCCTTTTATCGATATTGCGTTACCGACAGGTTTGGGTTTTGCGAGGAATGTTCTGGTTGCATATTCCGGGGATGCTATAATTGCGGTAAGTGGCAGATTAGGCACTCTTACCGAGATCAGTTATGCTCTTATAAAAAAGAAACCTGTAATTGGGATTCAGACTTGGAATTTAGAACAGTTATCTGGTAGAATGTCTGCCTTCGAAGAACTGGTTTATAGGGACAGTGTTATAAGGTGTGAAAATGCGAAGGAAGCAGTGGATAGGGCCTTTGCTATCATAGAAAATAAAGAGAATTGATAAATGGAACTAATTGAAAAAGTAAAAAAATTAATTTCGTTGATGAATGAAAATGGTCTTGCTGAAATGGAGGTTGAGGAAGAGGCAACCAAGATACGTTTAAAAAGGAACAGCATGGATTCTATACAAACGAGTATTCAATTGCCTGATGTTAAATCTTCATTGCAGGAAGGTGCAACTAAATATCTAACATCACAGGATGAATCAAATACTTCTGAGGTCGTAGCTCCAATGGTTGGAACATTTTACACTAGTGCTCCTGGTGCCGGACCTTATGTAGATATTGGAGATGAAGTTGGAGAAGAGACCGTTGTTTGTATCGTTGAGGCGATGAAGATCATGAACGAAGTTAAAGCAGAGACAAAAGGAAAAATTGTTGAGATCCTGGTGGAAAATGGCACTGCTGTTGAATATGGACAGCCTCTTTTTAGTGTTGAGCCATCTGGAGAAGAAAACTAGTTGTACTTAGGGCAATCTTTTTTAACTGTATAAAATGACAAGAGATTGACTTGGCGGGTGAAGGATTGTGTTGTATGACTCCGGCTTACTTTACCGTTTGTGTTGTCTTGCGATTTCTTGAGTGCGGTCAAACCTCTGAGTTTGCCTTGCATCGTAATGTGCGATAGTAACAATAATAATATTTTTATGGGTCGCGCTGGTATAATCAAGTGCGAGTTTTTCTCATAATTTGGCTTTGCGTTGATAAAAAAATTAACCAAAATAAAATTATAGATTTTATATTCTACTATGAAGAAGGTGGAAATCAGGAGGGTTTTGCATAGCTTATGTTTTCCAGGATATTGGTCGCAAATAGGGGTGAAATAGCTTTACGGATAATAAGAACCTGTAAAGAACTTGGTATTGAAACGGTTGCCGTTTACTCAAAGGCTGATAAAGATGCCTTGTATCTGCAATCTGCGGATGCGCATGTTTGTATCGGTCCTGGGGAATCTGCAGAAAGTTATTTAAATATTCCAAGTATTATAAGTGCTGCAGAGATCACGGATATAGAGGCTATACATCCGGGATACGGCTTTTTGGCTGAAAATAGTCACTTTGCTGAAGTTTGTGAATCGTCTAATATTGTATTTATTGGACCGAATTCAGGGGTAATGAATAAAATGGGTGATAAAACCCTTGCAAGGAATATAGCAATTGAGAATAAGATACCTGTAATTCCAGGTAGTGACTCTACTATAAACGACCAGCAGCAGGCTCTGGAGGTAGCACACAAAATTGGCTATCCTGTTTTGATAAAAGCTTCATTCGGTGGCGGTGGCCGAGGTATGAGGGTTGCTCATAATGATATCAGTCTGGTCAATGCTCTTGCGGTTGCACAGCGTGAAGCTAAAGTGGCTTTTAACGACTCTTCTATTTATATTGAGAAATACATAGAGCCTTCGCGGCATATTGAAGTCCAGATAGTTGCTGATAAATATGGTAATGTAGTGCATCTGGGAGAGAGGGATTGCTCAATTCAAAGAAGGCATCAGAAGTTAGTGGAGCAGGCTCCATCGCCAAATTTAGCAGATCAATTGCGTGAAGATATATGTAAATCTGCCATAAAGCTTGCAAAAGCAGTTAGTTATACAAATGTTGGGACAGTGGAATTCCTGGTTGACTCGGAGGGAAAATTTTATTTCATTGAAATGAACACCAGGCTTCAAGTTGAACATCCAGTGACGGAAATGATTACTGGGATCGATTTGGTTAAAGAGCAAATCAGGATTGCCTATGGCGAGAGATTAAACTTGCGGCAGAAGAAGATAAAAAGCGAAGGGGTTGCAATAGAGTGCAGGATAAATGCGGAAGACCCTGATAATGGGTTTAGGCCATATGCCGGTAAAATTACAATGTGCAGTGTCCCTGGGGGTAAGGGTGTCAGGGTTGACTCACACGTTTATGCCGGATACGAGGTGCCACCGTATTATGATTCATTATTAGGCAAATTGATAGTTCATCAAAAAGAAAGGGAAGAGGCTATTGCCTGTATGAAGAGGGCGTTAAGTGAATACAGGATTGAAGGAATTAAGACGACGATACCTCTTCACTTAAAGGTTATTTCAGATTCAAGGTTTGCAACTGGCGATGTTGATACACATTTTGTTGAAAATCTCATAGATGAGAAATAGGAATTTGGAAAATACTTGCTAAACCTGTTCAAAGAAGATTAATGAATAGGTTTGGTGTCTAATTAATACATGGATTTAGCAATGATTTATTAGTGTTTTAAACACTGTAGGACTAAAAAAAGATTGTTATTTATAGCGTCTTGAGTGTGTCATTATCTATCGATAAAAAGTATTTATAAAATTTGCTTTTTGACTGGGTTCTTTATAAAATGTATCTAATAGTTTTTTCTTGACACACTAAAATGGTCTTGATAAAATTCCACACTTCTTGCCTTTATGTGTTATGTGGTTTTAAGTGTTAATTGTCATGGCAAGAGTATTAATTATTACAGCATAATTTAAGATATTGAGAAGGGGGTTACAATATGTTTGGCCGAAATTTAAGTAGATTTTTTCTGATGTCCGCAGCTATTACATTGTCACTTGTGATCGTTTGTAGTGGCCAGGGCTTTGCAGGAAAAAAACAGAAGTGGAAGTTCATGAGTAACTCAGGTTGCAAGTGCCATATGTCTAAAGGTTGCTTTGAAGGTGAAGAGTATAAGAAGATGAAAAATCAGCATTACAACACCTTCCAAAGGTTGGAAACTGACGAAGATAAGAGTAATCCTGAGTGTCTGAAATGTCACGCTACCGGGTTGGGAATGAAGATTAAGAAAGGCAAGTCAAAGCAGGGTAGTAAGGATTTTATTGAAAATGTTGGTTGCGAAGCGTGTCACGGCCCTGGTGAAGGTTACATTAAAGTAAAGAAAAATTACATGAACAAGGGTAAGGATGCCTTCAAGGATCTGTTGAAAAATGATCCTATGGCTGCCAGGAAGGCTCAATATGATGCAGGGATGATTGTTGCGGGAATCAACACTAAAACAATACAAGAACAATGCCTGCAGTGCCACTGGGATACTCCTGATGCTAAAAATAAATGTCCTAAGTGCGAAGGTAAGAAAAATAGTGAAGGTCAGGATAGGTTGTTCACTAAAAATTACATTAAACGGGATGATCACAGAGACCATGACGCTATAGATGACGTTGCGCCTAAAGCGGATAAAAAGAAGTGGAAGGGTTATTTGGAACAGGATCCATGGTTTAAGACAAAGCCACCTAATGCTAAATAATTATTGTCTCGTGTTTTGCTTTTGTAAATGGTTTGTAAATTAAAGCTTCACATTCGTAGCTTTTTTATAAATAGCGACATTAACAAGTGTTTTTCTGCTCCCCTCTCTCTCTTTCTGGGAGAGGGGAGATTGAATGTGGGGCCTGCTGTTAGGATATGCTGCTGAAGTTAGAGTTCGCCCACAATATAAGTACTATCTTTCTTTAAACATAAGAGGAGGAAATCATAAAGTGGTATCATTGTCAAAGTCAACGTTAAGGGTATCTAAAGATAGTAAAATTCGTAAGCTTGTTGTATTAATATGTTTCGTTTCATGTCTTGTTTTCATATCTTCAATTTCATCAATAAATAACGCTTTTGCTCAAGAAAATAGTGACTGTATGGAGTGCCATACAGATCCATCGGCGGTAGATTCTAAGGTAAGGGTGGATCACGTAACCGGTGAAGTAGAATTTGTATCAATGGTTGTTGATGAAAAAGAATACCATGCATCAGCTCACGGTGGTGAGGATTTCTACTGTATCGACTGTCATGCAGATTTAGAGGATACAGAAGGGGAACATTATCCTAATTTGAAACCGGTGGATTGTGTGACGTTCTGTCATGATGACCCTGCTGCAACATTTCTTGAGGGTAGTCATGCGAGTTTAATGCAGGAAAAAGGAGTTCAGCTGCCTACCTGTAAGTATTGTCATACAGGTCAAAAGTCTAAGATGAATACTCCTCGGGCTGATAATCTGGAGCATAGGGGAGACACTATAGAAAAATGCGGAGGATGCCACGAGAGTTATTATAGATCATATCGCAATAACCTCCACGGTCAAGTTACTGCAATGGGGCATTTGGGCACAGATATAGCAACATGTGTCGATTGTCACGGGCAGCATACCATACTTAATTCGTCAGACCCGGAGTCTACATTAGGACCGGAGAATGCAAAGGAGACGTGTGGTAAGTGTCATCCTGGGGCTGGGGACAGTTTTGTTAAGCATGTCGCGCATCCTGGATACAAAGATATTGGATATTATAAGTCTGCATTGGTAGCTCTTAAGAACATCAGGAAGGACCCCGGGGAAATCAAAGCAATCGTGAAGAGCCCGCAGACATTACTAACCGTGCTATTTCTGGCTTATGTGGGTCTTTTAGTGGTAACGTTTATACAGTTTGGTACTCATATGCTTTTCTCGTGGCTGGCATCAATACTAGACGATCGAAAGGAGGGGGGTGCTGATCATGGCTAATAGCACTACAACGTTAATGCGATTTGGTAAATTTCATAGATTTGGCCATACGCTAACAATAATAAGCTTTTTTGGGTTAGTGCTGACAGGTATGCCGTTGGTGTTTAAGGATTACGCATGGGCTCAATGGTTGTACGGCCTGATGGGAGGTTATCCTACGGCTGGTAATATTCATAGGATATGTGCGCTTATTACTTTTTTTGCGGCATTTCTTCATTTTGCATATCTTGCCTTTGAGACATTAATAAGGAAGGATAAGGGTATCTTCTGGGGGCCGGACTCTCTTTTGATACAACCAAAGGATGTGTTGCATATATTGGGAGATATCTTGTGGTTTTTCAGGCTGGCGAAAAGGCCGAAGTTTGAAAGATATATTTATTGGGAAAAATTTGAATATCTTTCGCTAATGTGGGGTACGTTGGTTATGGCGGTTACGGGTTTTGCTCTCTGGTTTCCTGTGCAAACAGCGAATCTGGTGCCTGCCAGCATTGCGACATATGTTGATATCCCAAGTATAGCACTGGTTGCTCATAGATACGAAGCGTTGCTGGCGGCAGGTTTTATCTTTTCAATTCATTTCCTGCATACACACATGCTTCCTGAAAATATTCCAACAGATGAGGCAATGTTTACCGGTAAAATTGATGAGGCGCATGTTAAGCATGAAAGAGGTGCTTATTATGAAAGAATGAAGGAAGAGGGTCAGTTAGAGAGTCTGAGGGTTCCGGCATCTTCTGCCGGTGCAAAATTTGTTTCCAGGTTAATGGGAGTTCCGCTTCTTGCTGTTGGGTTGCTGATGGTAGGGTTTATGCTGTCATCCGTAGTATGTTCTCTGGCATATCTTTTTGTGGAATTAACTAAAAACCTCCATTTTGATATATTTAGTATATTTGCTTTTTGATAATATAGAATGCTGTTTTCCTTCTTTTTTTTGAGGATGATTCTGGGTGATTAGTAGGGTGTTAATAACAGATGACGAAGAGCGTACGATTCGCAATATAAAGGTTATATTTGATGAGCTCGAAAATATCGAGATTGTTAAAGCGCAAGACCTGACTTCTATTGTGGATTTTGTTGAGCGTGAAAAACTTCATTTAATTATTACAGACCTGAGAGTGCCAAAGATGGGCAGGCTGGAATTTCTTAAACAGATTAAGTCTATGGATACTGAGCTGCCTGTGATTGTTGTTACTGGAGATGATTCCATTGAGACAGCTGTAGAATCGATGAAAGAGGGTGCGTTTGATTATATTGTAAGGCCGTTTGAAGGTGAATCTCTGTCTGTTGCTGTTGATAAAGCGCTTAAAATGAGATCTCTTGCTATGGAAAACAGATATCTTCGTAAAGAGTTGGAATCTCATTACAATTTCGGCAATATTATAGGTAATTCGCCAAAAATACTGGAGGTTCTTTTGCTTGCAGGAGACGTTTCCCGGACTGATTCAACTGTGTTTATTTGCGGAGAAAGTGGCACCGGGAAAGAGCTGGTAGCCCGGGCAATTCACTTTAATAGTTTGAGGAAAGGTGGCCCGTTGATATCGATTAACTGTGCCGCGTTACCTGAAACATTGCTGGAAAGCGAGTTATTCGGTTTTGAAAAGGGCGCATTTACTGGTGCAGAGCAATGCAAAAAGGGACGATTTGAACTGGCTAATAGTGGGACGTTGTTTCTTGATGAAATCTCGGAGATGAACCCTATTGTGCAGGCCAAGGTACTGAGATTGATAGAAGAGCGTGAATTAGAAAGGCTGGGCGGATCAGAAACTATAAAAGTAGATGTAAGGATAATTTGTGCCAGCAATAAAAATCTTGAAGAATATGTTAAAAATGGTCAATTCAGGGAAGACTTATACTATAGATTAAATGTGTTTCCCATAGAGATGCCACCCCTCAGGGAAAGACCTGAGGATGTTTTACAGTTGGCGCGGAGCTTTGTCTCTCAGTTTTCTGAGAAGATGGGCAAGTTGTCTCTTCGGATGTCTAAGAATGTTGAAAACCTATTGATTTCTAGCAAATGGGACGGTAATGTAAGGGAGCTGAGGAATTGTATTGAAAGGGCTGTTATATTGTGTAAGGGGGATATTATTACAGAGGATCATCTTCCTGTTTCGTTAGTTAAGGAGTCTATTTCAAGTTGTGGGCATAGTAAGGATAAGTCATGTCAGATGATGAATATTGATTTGCCGCCAGAGGGTATTTCAATAGACGAGTTGGAAAAACATCTGGTTTTGCAGGCATTGAAAAAAAGCAAGAATAATAAAACTAAGGCGGCTAAATTGTTGGGGCTTAGCAGAGGAACATTTAGATATCGGCTTGAAAAATATGCTAATAACTGATAATAAATAATTTGACATTCAATCTTTTCTTTGGTAGTTTGCTGACAGATTGAAGTAATGATTTGGTAGAATTCAGCCACTTTTTAATACGTATTATTGGTATAGTCACAAATGATTTTGTAACAAGCTTCTGCGGTTTATTGGCTTATGTAGTTTGTTTTAGTGGGATGGTATTATGGCACGCTATGTGCATGTTTTCACATTGATTCAATAGTGTTGTTCAATATATTATGGAAAACGAAATTTGAAAGGGGGTGAAGATTTGAGTACATTAAAAGGAAGTTTTGGAAAGATTTTGTGTCTGGCTATACTTGTGTCAATGTTTGCGCTGATAGGTGGGCAGTTTACAGTTGCTTCTGCTGAAAAGGGCGGGCCTTGTCCGAAGAAAGTTAACGAGCTTTTGTATTGGTGTACAGAATGTAAGGAGATATTTACCTGGAGTGAATGTGGTAACCTGAAATACATCTGGAATAGCAAAGAACATAAGGCTGGTGAAGAAGTTGCTAAACATAAGATGGTGAAATCCTGGTCATGTATCAGGACAAGATATAATTGCGTTAATGACAAATGCGAGAATTCTAAGGCTTGCTACGCATTTAATATCGGATTTTGTGAAGTTTGCAATGATGATTTGACAGGTACTGCAATCAGGGCAAAATTAAATTTTGGTTGTAAGAAGTGTGGCAAAGAGTATGGCGAGCCAGGTGCAGGCCATGAGATCGATCATAAAAAAGAGTATGCTGAGCATTTGCTTACATTTGGTAAGTGTGAAGATTGTGGTGAAGAACTTGAAACTGTTTGTAAAATGTCTGGTACATGTCCGCATGAACCAGATTTTTAATGTAGTAATTTTATAATTTTATGTTTTTGGAGGTGAAGAATGAAGAAAAAGGCTTGGATATTGGGATTCCTGAGTGCGGGAATACTAAGCTTGGCGCTGGTTCAAAGTGCTGGTGCTGGCTTTATACAGGGCACAAGGGTAAGGACAGAGCATCCATCCCCATTCCACGTAGCAGTTTCGCCTGATGGAGGTCAGTTGGCCCTCTGTAATCAGTCGGGACATAGCGTGACGTTTGTTGATGCGAGGTCAAGAAAGGTGACCGGAGAGGTGCCTGTACAGGTACAGCCGGAAGCTAGTGTTTATACACAGGACGGTCGCACTTTATATGTCTGTAATGCTGAAAGTGACACTGTTTCCGTTATAGATGTAAGTAATAAGGCTGTTGTTAAAACAATTAAAGTTGGTGACTGGCCTTGTAGTGTAAAGTTGTCAAAAGACGGATCAAAGGCTTATGTATGTTGTTCAGGTAGTATGTGGAATACGGTAGATATTATCGACACCGCTATGAACAACAAAGTAGGTGAAATCAGAACTACTGATTACGGTCCAAGAGATATCGCTATCTCACCTGATGGAAAAACTGGTGCTGTAATCCTGGATACAACAGGTAAGATCAACAGGGGTGTTGATTTCGTTGATCTTGCAACAGGAAGGGTTATTGAGCACAGAAATATCTATCAGAGTTGTAACCTGAGGGGTGTAGAGTACACACCTGATGGAAAGTACGTTCTTGTCACAATGGAACAGCCAAAGAACTGGTTGCCTGTTTGTGAAGCAGAAAATGCTCAGATTTTCTCTAACAACCTTGCAGTTGTAGAGACAAAAAAAGGTGGTAAGGTAGCAAGTATGCCGCTTGATGAGCACAACAACTATGACGGAAATCCATATGGTGTAACAGTATCACCAGACGGAAAGTATGCTTTTATAGGTGTTAGAAGTATGCACAGGATAACAATTCTTGATCTGGAAAAGCTGTTGGACATCGTTGTTTCAAGCACACAAGAAGAGCTTGACGATATGAAGAATGACTTGACTCTTATGATTGACTATCTGGTAGACAGAGTAAATGTTGGTCTGGGTCCAAGTTCAGTTGTTCTTTCACCGGATGGTAAAACATTGTACACTGCTAACTATTTCACAAACAGTGTATCAGTTATTCAGGTAGGTGAAGAGCCTGTAGTAATAGCTACAATAAAAACAGGTCCTGATTGGGAGCCACTCGAAAGAGGTGAGCCTTTAACAGTTCCAGAAGTACATTACAGAGTGAAGCACTCTCCATATAAGAGTGAATTAGTACGATATGGACAGTTTTTGTTTAATGAAGCATCATGGACGCTGCAGGGTGAGTATTCATGTGCAAGCTGCCACTATGAAAGAGGTCAGACAACAGGCACGATCTGGGACCTTGGTGATGAAGGTTGGGGTAGCTGGAAGAACACGAAGTACATCAGGGGTGGAAGATATCTTCCTCCGTTCAGACACGAAGGTTTCACAGGACATCCTGATGAAATCGTTGGTGCAACATCATCAATTGACAGGGTATGTGGTCGTGACCCTGGATTTGTGTTCAGAAGTGAGAATTTCTCTCCTGAAAGACTTGAGGCTTTGATTGCTTACATCAGGTCTTTAGAGTTCACAGGAAGTCCGTTCAGAAATGATGATGGTTCGTTGACTGAAGCTCAGAAAAGAGGATGGAAAGTATTTAGTGATCCAAAGGTTGGTTGCATAGAGTGTCATCCTGGAGATCCTAAGAATCCAAGGGCTCTGTTTAGTGATGCTCAGACTCATGATGTCGGAACCGGAAGAGTCGGTAGAGATGGTTTCAGGACAACACCTGGAGCTGTTTTTAATACTACTGTTCTTGAATCAGGTGTAGAGCCTTATAGTGAAGAGTACGATGTGCCAATTATCGGACTTGATCTTGTAAAAGAGTTTGATACTCCAACATTGAGAGATATCTACGCTTCAGGTACATATTTCCATGATGGTAGTGCGCAGACTTTGATGAATACTATTGACAACACTTGCACAACAAAAGACATGCATGGTATTACATCACATCTGTCTAACCAGGAGTTGCAGGATCTTGTGGAGTTTATGAAGGCTTTATAAAATTCATTAATATGGTGATAGTCTCAGCTGTTAAGGAGACTATCATCAGTTGTGGATTCAACGTAAAAAGACTTATTAGTGTTTCATTTTAATATTAAAAGGAAAGGAGTAAACCAACTTATGAAGAAGGGATTTTTGAAGTCTATGGCCCTGGTTGGTGTTGTTGCTATATGGGGGCTGTTCAGCAGTGCCGACTCCCAGGCTCAAATCATGACAGGTGGAGCTAAACCTGGCAAGGCGATCTGGGGAGACTACTGGGGTATGGCTAGAGAAATTCAGGGTGAGGTTGATACTGTAGTTTTCACTCAGTCTAAGCCGACAAGCGCTGGAGACCCATATCACCAATACCCTAATTATGTTTCTAATGATAGCAGGATTGTATCATACAACACGAAGACAAGAAGCTTGAAAGTTCTTACAAAGGACTTCAAGAGCGCTTTCGATCCATGTCTTTATTGGGATTGTAAGAAGTTAGCATTTGCAGGAGTTCACAAAAACGGTGGCGGTTGTCAGATTTGGGAGATAAACATTGACGGTTCAGGTCTCAGGCAGTTAACTGATGCCCCTGGTACATCAAGAAGTCCTCTCTATTATGCAGCCGGAGCTATTGAAGAAGGTAAAGGTAGAGTTATATCTAGAGACAGATACTTCGAAGGTGACTGGAACCATCGTGGTGATGTTGATAAGTTAGGTTTCCTGATGCTTGCTTACTCACCTGACGGTGCAAAGGATGAGTTTGGTAGAGATCATAACTTTGACATCTACAGACTTGATCCTCAGGGTGGAAAGTCTATGGATAGAATCTGTGGTCATTTACTGGTTGGACTTACTATGCCAAACGTTGATACTGTTATGGACAAAATTACTTACAATGCTAGTTCGAATTTTGATCCTACATTAACACGTGACGGTAATATTATGTTCAGCAGCACACAGGGTAATGGTACTCATAACAACTCCAAGGGCAGTACATGCCTTCTCGTAGATAACTGGGATGGTTCATATCCAAGACATATCTATGGTAACGAGGTTGATGAGCAGCCAAATGATCCTAAGGTTTCGGCTAGAGAGGCTTCAGATGGATATGTTTATTACATCGAGGCATTAGACTGCAATTCTGGTATAGGTAATCTTGCAAGAGTTAGCTGGACTACTCCGCATTCTAAGACTCAGTCAAGGTTGAACCATGATGGAAGACTTTACAGAAGTCCACATCCAATGCCAGACGGACGTTTGATGGTGTCTTCTGCTGAAAGGCAGGATTTTGGTATTTACTACTTCTGTGCTGACAAAGGTACTGTATCTGAGTTAGTATATGATGATCCTGAGTGGAACGATCATCAGCCACAGCCAGTTTATCCACGTTACAAACCAAGATGGATAAACTCCTTTACAGCTGGAGCTGAATTTGGTGTTACAACAGTGACCTATCAGCCGTTTGACCAGGTTAGGGTTGAAGGATATCCTCACTCATGGAGTACAACAATATGTTTTGATACAACTTTGACAAATCTACCAATTGGTCCTTATCCTCATCAGAGGGCAAAGGAAGTTGCACATGGTGACATCAAAGCTGTCAGGGCATTAAATGTAATCCTCCCGGATGAGCCTGATCCTAAGAGATATCTTCAGGGTGCTGGTGCACACCTTCTTGGTGGCGCTAAGTCAAGTACTAACTCTGGATCGTCTTTTTCTCAGAGGCGTATGTTCGGGTATCAGTATGTAGAAGATGATGGTTCAGTTGTGAGTTCACATCCTGGTGATGAAGCTTATTGCTGGCAGATTCTGGATGATAATGGTATGTCAGTTCAGACTCAGTTGTCATGGGCATATGTAAGACCATATGGTGGCAGAATATGTACTGGATGTCATTGGGGTTCTTATGATAAGAAGGGTTATTTGAACCTTCACACAAAAGCACTTTATAACTGGTGGTTCAGTGACCTGAGCCATTATGATTCACCATTTATGTGGGCTAACTTGAGAGTTGACAAAAATGGTAAATATGCTGGTGTGAAACATGGTGAAGACGTAGTTGTTCCTGCCGATGTATATTACGGTGGTGCTTCAGGTACTACTTCAGCAGCAGTTGAAGGATTGAACATTGATAAGTTGAGAACTGTTGACTTCAGAAGAGACATTCAGCCGATCATTGACGCTAAATGTGCTTCTTGTCACAATTCTTCTCAGTCTCCTAATCTGAGTGGAAGTACTGATCTGGTATCTGTTGATGGCATAGCCGCTTTCAGCAAATCATATAACAGTCTTCTGGCTCCTCAGAGAGGTAGAGACACTAACATCGGTGGTAAGTATGTTAACCCAAGTGCTGCTATAAACAGTCTTCTAGTCTGGAGACTTTATGAAGAAGAACTGTCACAGTTCGCACCAAGGGCTAATCCTATGCCTGTTGCAGGAAGGGTTATGCATAACAAAATCTTAACACCAGAAGAGAGATACTTATTTGTTGAATGGGTAGACATGGGTGCACAGTGGGACAATATTCAAGGTCCTGACCCATACCCAGGATATCGTGGTAACAAATAAGAATCGATTTTAGATTCAGGAAAAGTGCTTTTTTTTGAGCATTTAGTTAGTTTAAAGCTGGCATAGTAGGAGTTTGAAAACTATGCCAGCTTTTTTTTATTTATATTTACTAAAATCACTTGACAAGTATTTCGTTATTAGTATAATTCATATTCTTTTTAAGAAAGAAGATGTTTCTGGTTTAGTGTTTTATATCTTAAGGTAGTAAGTACTTACAGAATAAGTGAGCTTGGTACTAGCTTATTAATATAGCAATTTTTTTTAGTGCTGAAAGGTTATAGAGTATAAAAGCTTACTTAGTGTGTGACAGTGTTTCAAGATGTTGTTATTGTATCTTTTTATACTAAGAAGAAAGGAGAAGGAAGAAGAATGATACGATCAGTAAGAGGTTTGTTATTTATGCTGGCAATTATTGCCGGTTGCACTTTGTTGCCGATGAATTTCTGCAAAAGTGCAAATGCTGATGATGCGGCACCAACGTTTCAGGATGTAGCGTCATCAATTTATGGGCAGGCTGTTGGAGATGATGATGATGGAACAATGTATGTCTTTGGATTGACAGCCAGATACACAGGTCCAGATAGAGTATTACCGGGTGAAGGTAAGTTTAAAAATATATTTAATTACTTACCTGTAACAGCTTTGTACTATAACCCTGATGATTACTATGTATCAACACAAAAGGTTGAGGGAGAGTTTAAGTCTGATGAGTGTGTTCTATGTCATTCAATCCAGACGCCTCGAATAGTAGTTGACTGGAAAGCAAGCAAACACTCAAAAGGTGGAAAGACAGCTGCGATGAAAGCGGAGCAGGTAGTAGGATGTGATGCATGTCATGGTAATAACCATCAGGAATTGACAATGCCCAGCGTTACCACTTGTGGTAAATGCCATGCAAAGGAAAAACGTGAACATCTTTCCGGTGGACAGGGTTCACATGGCTCTCATACTATTTGGGATATATCTGTAACCGAATTTGCCTGGCAAATTGGAAAACCTGCTGAAGAAGTAGCCGGATGTGCTCAGTGTCATGGTATCGCAGGGAACAGATGTGACGGATGTCATACAAGGCATCAGTTCAAACCATCAGAAGCAAGAAAACCAGATACATGTGGTGTTTGTCACATGGGTGTAGACCATGCTGAATACGAGTTCTGGTACAACTCTTTTCATGGTAAGATTTATATGATGGAAGGTGACACCTGGGATTGGGATAAGAAGATGACTCCTAAGAATTACCGTACACCAACATGTGCTTACTGCCATATAGGTGAAGATGGTAATCACAATGTACAACATATGTCAACAGATTATGCACATATGGGTATGTTTCAGCTAGACAGAGGTGCACCACAGCATAAAGCAAAGAGGGATGGATGGATAAAAAGATGTCAGGGTTGTCATTCACCAAGATTTGCGGCTGAACAATTGTATGCTATGGATGAACAGATTCATATCAGTTTCACTAAATGGCGTGAAGCAGTTGGCGTGATTGTTGGGTTATATCTTGAAGGCTTGTTTGATCCAATGCCGGCTGACCTGGCACCTGACTACACTGGTGGTCACACAATGAATCTACTACCAGGTGGTGCTCCAAGGTTCTACAATGTTTCAAACATTGAAAGACTTGCCGTTGAGATGATTGTTTACCAGGTAACTGGTGTATACAAAGCAGCAGCTCATTTCTCAACAGATGATGTTACTTACAATGCAGGTGCGTTTGTTATGGACAGACAGCTTGTTAAGATCAAAGATGAGGCTTCTAAGCTGAGAAGAATTTCTACTCTTGAAAAAGAGGTTGGTATAGAGCATCAGGCTTTTGATTTCTGGAAGCATGGAGAATATACAGATTTGCTTACCGGTTATAAGAGGCAAGAGGGCGATATAGTCGAAGATGCATGTGATCACGGCGATCATCCTTGTTTCGGTGAAGAGCATTAATCTTCATTAGGTAATTTTTGTAGTTTTTAGAAGGGTAGCACGGAGATTTCTAAACTGTGCTACCCTTTTTTTGTACCGAGGAGAATTAATTATGAATACCATGACTGAAGAAAATATAAATTTGAGTGAAGCGCTTTATAGCCAAAACATTCCTGATAAAAGTGGGCACTTTGGAGAATATGGTGGGAGTTTTGTTCCGGAAACGTTAATTCCTGCACTGGAGCAGTTAGAGAAGGAATATATTAAGGCAAAAGAAGAACCGAAGTTTAATGAAGACTTAAAATACTATTTAAATGAATATGTGGGTAGACCGTCTCCGCTATATTTTGCTAATAGATTAACGGATAAATTAAAAGGTCCAAAAATATACCTTAAGAGAGAGGATTTAAATCATACTGGTGCTCATAAGATAAACAATACGATAGGACAGGTTTTGCTGGCTATTAGAATGGGGAAAAAACGGATTATTGCTGAAACTGGAGCAGGCCAGCATGGTGTTGCTACTGCAACAGCAGCAGCAATGTTTGGCTTGGAATGTGACGTTTATATGGGTGAGGAAGATATAAGACGTCAGTCCTTAAATGTCTTTAAAATGAAATTACTGGGAGCAAATGTGATACCTGTGAAAACAGGATCAAAAACGTTGAAAGATGCAACTAATGAAGCGCTTAGAGATTGGATGTCTTCTGTGTTGAATACACATTATATTATTGGTTCTGTAGTTGGTCCGCATCCTTATCCAATGATGGTTAGAGATTTTCAAATAATAATTGGACAGGAAGTGAGGAAGCAGATAGAGAAGGCAGAGGGTAGACTACCAGATTATATCATAGCCTGTGTTGGCGGTGGAAGTAACGCAATTGGGGTTTTTTACCCGTTTATTGAAGATACGGATGTGAAGTTGATTGGTGTAGAGGCAGGCGGTCAGAGTTTTAGAATTGGAGAACACGCTGCTTCGCTTTCGAAGGGTGAAAGGGGTGTTCTTCATGGCAGCTTAAGTTATGTCTTACAGGATGACGAGGGCCAGACGTCTAAAGTTCATTCAATTTCAGCTGGACTGGATTATCCCGGAGTTGGGCCGGAACACAGCTACTTAAAAGATTTACACAGAGCTGAATATGTATCCGTCACTGATGATGAAGCAGTAGAAGCATTTGGTTTGTGTACACGCCTGGAAGGCATAATACCTGCACTTGAAGCATCCCATGCGATAGCATATACTGTTAAAATTGCCCCAACGATCGATAAAGATAAAATTATCGTATTAAATCTTTCAGGTAGTGGAGATAAGGATTCTTTTGAGGTTGCCGCCAAGATGGGAATAAATTTATGACTAGTAATAACAGGAGTCTGATTAAGTGAATAGAATTGATGCTAAATTTAAAGAATTGAAAGAGAAAAACATGCCTGCGTTTATTCCATTTTTAACTGCGGGAGACCCGAATCTGGATGCTACAAAAGAGTTGATATTAGAATTTGACAGAAAGGGTGCTGATATGATAGAACTGGGTGTTCCGTTTTCTGATCCTATTGCAGATGGCCCTGTAATACAGGCATCCTATTATAGGGCACTTTCATCAGGAATTAAGCTTTCAGATATATTACAGCTCGTAAAGGATATTAGAAAAAAATCTGAGATACCGATTATCGCTATGATATCACAGAGCATTCTTTTCAAGTATGGATGTAAAGAATTTGTAAAGAATGCAGTCAGTGCGGGTCTAGACGGGGCGACGATACCGGATCTTCCGATAGAGGAAGCAGGAGAGATAATTGAAGCTGAAAAAGAAGAAGATTTCAAGGTAGTATGTTTCATTGCGCCAACCACAACTGATAACCGCGTAGACTTAATATTAAAAAAATCTCAAGGCTTTTTATATTATATTTCAGTAGTGGGGATTACAGGTTCTAAAAACGAACTGTCTGATGAGATAAAAAATAATATTCAAAAAATAAAAAAGCTAACAAATTTGCCGGTTGCCTTGGGATTTGGAATTTCAACTCCTGAGCAGGCGAGAATAGCCGGGAAAATTGCAGACGGTGTTATTGTAGGAAGTGCCATAGTAAAAGAGATAGAAAGATTTAGCAATCAAGGTAACAGTGTATTGGTTAATGAAGTAGGAGGGTTTGTGGGAGAATTAGTGAACAGTACGAAATGTCAACATTAGTTATTTTATCACTGTTCCTGTTGTTCAGGGGGGTGTATAAAAAACTAATGTACTGCTGGTAAAGTATTTTGGAAATCAATTTATCAAGTCCTTCCGATTCTTTTTAAAAAAAACCACGTAGTATTTTGTTTTACTAGTTTCCCTTCATTGCGATAAACACATGAATTTTATTTATGAAAATAGGTATCGTTAAGTACCGAGTAGAACATTGAGATAATACAGTTTTGATTAAATAGAGCTGTCTTGATCAACTTTCAGTATGACAGGTTAGGAGTTTTAATATGAATAATCAGGTTTGTAAAGAGGAGACAGTACTACATACAAATCAGGGAAGGCGAAACTTTCTAAAGATTTGTTCAGTGGTACTGTCTTCATTAATAGGTATAGCTTATGCTGTTCCATTGATACGCGCATTTATTAGCCCGGCTTTGCAGGAAACTGTTTCCGGTTCAACCGGTTTGATAGAAGTAGGAAGTGTAGGTGATTGCGTAGTAAATGTGCCAAGGAAGGTGAAAATTGTGGATACTAAGGTAGATGCTTGGACTAAGTTTCCTCCTACAGAAATTGGTGCCGTCTGGGTCATACTGGGTAAGGACAAGAAATTTACCGTCTTTACTTCAATTTGTCCTCATCTGGGCTGTGGGGTTGATTGGGACAATAATTCAGGGAAATTCATCTGTCCGTGCCATGATAGTTATTTCGATATCGAGGGAAGAGTCCTTTCCGGGCCATCTCCACGTGGGATGGATACCCTTGAAGCAGAGATTAAAGATGGAAAGATATTTGTAGAGTACCGTAAAATGAAATTAGGTGTTTCTGAGAAAATGCCCGCATAGATCTTAGTATATATTTAATAATCCTTATCAAAATTAGAGGTTGAAAATGAAATGGTTGGAAGATAGGACCGGTATCAGTGCTCTTTTCGACAAGATGATGGATGAACCGGTGAAAGGGGGGGCTAAGTGGTCATATGTTTTTGGTAGCGCCCTTGTTTTTGTCTTTATTATGCAGGTAGTTTCCGGTGTGATTCTTGCTACAGGTTACTCGGCGTCTGCAACGGATGCATGGGGAAGTGTATATTATATTCAGCATAAAACGTTCTCCGGTTGGTTTGTCAGGGGTATGCACAACATAGGCTCAAGTGCAATGATTGTACTTGCTGTTCTACATATGGGCCAGACACTGATTTATGGTGCTTATAGAAGGCCTCGTGAATTAAACTGGATTACCGGTGTTATTATGCTCTTCTTTGTTCTTGGGTTTGGCCTGACCGGTTATCTGCTTCCATGGGACCAGAAGGGTTACTGGGCAACTCAAGTTGCTACAAGTATTATGGGGTTGTCTCCGGGTATTGGAGGGTTTCTTAAGGGTTTAGTTCAGGGTGGAAATGATTATGGTAACTTGACACTGACTCGGTTTTACAGCTTTCATGTTTTTTTTCTGCCAGCCGGCCTTATAGCATTTATGGCGGCACATATTTATCTGTTTAGAAGACATGGTGTCACTCCGCACTGGAAGCCCGGTGAACAGGAACTCAAGAAAAAGACACAGCCATTCTGGCCGGATCAGCTCTTTAAAGATGTTGTTGTTGCTATAGCTGTTTTTGTTTCCATGATAATAGTTGTCTGGTATCGTGGTGGTGCTGAATTACAATCCCCTGCAGATCCTAGTTCTAATTTTCTTGCTCGACCGGAATGGTACTTTCTCTTTCTGTTTCAGCTTTTAAAGTATTTTGAAGGTGAGATGGAAGTTGTTGGAGCCATTTTTCTCCCATCTATTTTTGCGGCCTTAATAATTGCTCTTCCATTTATTGACAAGGCGAAAAGTCGATATCCTTTAAAAAGACTGCCAGTGATGGGGTGCTTTGGTGCTGGTCTCGCAGGTGTTATTTTTCTGACAGTGATGTCTGCGATAAGTGATTCCGGAGATGAAAGGATTTTAAAGCAGAGAGAAGAGTCAGAAAAAATGGCCCTTATTGCTGTAGAACTGGCAGAGCATGGCATACCGCCTCAGGGAGGAACATCAGTATTTCAGAATGATCCTCTGTATTCAGGAGAACAGTTGCTTCGTCAACACTGTCTTGGGTGTCATAATTTTGAAGGTTCTGGAGGTAATACCGCCCCTGATTTAACAGCGTATAATACAAAGCCCTGGCTTGTTGGATTCTTCTCTGATCCAAATGCTCCTAAATATTATGGAAATACCAAGATTGACGTAATGCCAGAGTACGACCTTGAGGAAGAAGAATTGTCTGATCTGGTAGACTTTCTGCTAGCGCAGGCTGATAAGAGTAAAGAGATTGATCCTGAATTGAAAGAATCAGGAGAGATGTTATTAGAGGAGAATGGGTGTTATAATTGTCACACATATGATGGAATGGGAGGCGAAACCGCTCCTGTGTTGGATAATTTTGCATCTGACGAGTGGCTACGAGGTATTATTGAAGACCCTGGTCAAAAAAAATATTTTGGTCAATTAAACGCTATGCCTGCATTTAAAGATAAGCTTTCAAAGCAGGAGATAGATAATATAGTATTCTTTCTCCAAAATAAGAGAAAAAAAACTAACTGATATTGGTGCTGTTTTTTTGGATTTTTACATACTATTGTATTAAATTCCAAATTCTCTTAATCCGGTATATTTATTCTTGAGGTTTAGGATAAATGAAACTTTGGCCATTTTAATTAAGAACTTACGGATATTAATTGATTGATGTATCGTTGTTTAACGAAAATCTTACTTTTTGAATATCTGATATTGCCAAGTTTTTGTTGACATTTTTGTAAAAAATTATATAATTTCGCTTTACTTTAGAGGTATATAGAGTAATGAAGGAGATGGGGTGTTTTTTTTACAAAGAATTGTTTAACAAAAACATCACAAACGTTTGTATTACAGTAGGTTATTTATTTTTATATTTTTAGAAGTGGAAAGGAGAAGGTAAGAATAAATGTTAAGGAAATTTAATACATTATTTATTGCATTACTGGTTTTCGTAGCAGCATTCTGTTTTTACGCGAATTTTTCCAGTAAAGACGCTGATGCGGTAGAAATTATCACGCATTGGGTGCCGCACGAAGTCTATGGTATGCCTGGAGACCCTGACAACTCTGGAAAGGTTTTCTTTTCAGGTTTGTACGCGAAGTACATGGGATATCCAAAGGGCGCGCCTCCATATCCTGGAAAATATTCCAGATTCTGGAGAACACTCCCTGCATATCGTTACTACATCCCGGATTATATGTACAACAGGGATGAAGTAAGGCCTTCAAACCCAATCAAGGGTCAGTTCAGACTGAAGGAGTGTCTGGGTTGTCATTCAGTAGTCACACCTGGTATCGTAAGAGATTACGAAAAGAGTGCGCATGCGAAAGCAGAACCTAGTCCAACAGGTTGTGATACCTGTCATGGTAACAATCATCAGAAGTTGCTTATGCCAAGTTCAAAGGCTTGTGGCGTTAGTGATTGTCATGAAGAACAGTACATCCAGAATTCACAGGGTGGTATAGGTTCACACGCTTCATGTTCCAGCTTTGCACAGATTGAGTGTGCATGGTCAATCGAAAGACCTCCTGGAGACACTGCGGGATGTACTTTCTGTCACACAAGTTCAGAAGAGCGTTGTAGCACATGTCATCAGAGGCATCAGTTTAATCCGGTAGTTGCCAGAAAGTCAGAACAGTGTAAGACTTGTCACTGGGGAAAAGACCACAGGGACTGGGAAGCATATGACATCTCAATACACGGTGTTGTATGGCAGACCAACAAATGGGATCCTACTCAGTTTGATTTAACCAAGAAGTTGTCTGATGCTGATTACGTTGGGCCGACTTGTCAGTACTGTCATTTAAGAGGCGGTCATCACAACGTACAGAGGCTTTCAACTGTATACACAAGTATGGGTATGTCAAATGCAGACAGGGGTGCGCCTCTCTGGAAAGAAAAGAGAGACACCTGGGTATCAGTATGTGACGACTGTCATTCACCAAGGTTTGCAAGGGAGAACTTGCAGGCAATGGACGAAGCTTGTAAGGATGCAGGTCTGAAGTATACAGAAACATTTAAAGTAGCAGAGAATTTGATGCTGGATGGAATGGGCGAACCAATGCCTAAGGATCTGGCACCAGACTGGAGTGGTCAGCACATCTGGAGTTTGAAGATTGGTGCTTATCATGATGGTCCGAAGTATGGTGGTAAGAAGGGTGAGTCAGGTGAGTTCAGAATGTCTAACTGTTCAGACATAGAAAGAGTATGTTTTGAGAGTGTTGGATACTGGATGACTTACATATTCAAAGGAATGGCGCATGGTTCATGGAATGATGCGACATATTGTGATGGATCCTTTGGTATGGACAGATGGTTGGTGAAGGCAAAGGCAGCTTCAGAGCAGGCGAGAAGATTTACTGCATTGGAGAAGAAGGCTGGAATCAACTGGGTACCTGCTGAGTTCTGGAGAAAGGGAGATTACTTAGATCAGTTGTCTGGTATGAAGATTGTTAAGGAGTTCCCAGGCAAGACTATATTTGATCTATGTCCTGAGCCGGGCTGGTTGGATACAAATCATGCACCAGCGGCAGAAGTTGAGTACATCAACAGAATGTTGGATTCATTGGGCATGAAGGCTGGGCATCATTCTGCACATGAGCAGCACAGTCATGATCATGATCCAGGCGCAAGATCTATGAAAAAACATTAATTTAATGTTTTAAATAGATAGATTTAGATAAGTATTAGAAGTACAAAAGGGAGCCGGGCTTTTTGCCTGGCTCCCCTTTTTTTTGTGGAGTTCTTATAAAAAAACCCACCTTAATGGTGGGTTTTTTATAAGAATATTTAGTGTTAACTATTTATGTTTTTTTTGTGTATATTAGTATATTATTATATAAGTAATAAACATTTTTTATATTTTTTCAGGTAGGGAATGCATGTTGACAAAAATTAAGAAGAGAATTAAAAATCCATTGATTTTAATACTATTAGTAGTTTTAGTGGCGTTTGCCGGCTGTGGGAAGCAGACAAATCATCTGGAAGTAGGAGAAGCATTACTGGAACAGGGGAAAGTTGAAGAGGCGTCAGTTGAATTTAAGAAAGCTATTGAAAAAAACCCAAATCTTGCGAGGGCACACTTCGGATTGGGTAATGTATATACAGAGAAACAGATGCTTGAAGATGCGGCAGAGCATTATAGAAAGGCAATTGACCTGGATTCTAAATTTGTAGATGCATATAAAAAACTGTCAGAAACGTTTATAGCAATAGGTAATCCTGATGACGCATTTCAGAGAAAGTATAAACCTGTTGAGCAAGATCCTGATAATCCTATGGCTCGTATCGATCTTGCTGTTTTTTATCATAAATGGGACCAGACCAGAAAGGCAATTGAAGAGTATGAAGAAGCCCTTCAGTTAGATCCTGATAATCCATTTATTTATTATAATCTTGGGGTAGCATATCAAGATATGGGGCTTTATGAAGACAAGTCAATCCCTCTTTATTTAAAATCGATTGAAATGAATCCTGAATACGATGATGCACATTATAACCTTGCTGTCTCATATCTCAAGACAAATAAACTTGAGAACGCAATGAGTGAATATAAGAAAACATTGGAACTAAATCCTAAATATGCTAAGGTTTATGTTGATTATGGTATGATAAAACTTCAGGATAAGAAATTTGATGAAGCAATAGCGTTTTATGATAAGGCGATTGAAATTGACCCGGAAATTGTAGAGGCTTATTATCAAAAGGGAATTGTATACGCATTCCAGGAGAATTATGAGAAAGCTTTAGAAATGAATAAAAAAGCATTGGATATTGATCCCAAGCATATTAATTCTCAATTTAACATAGCGGTAGTTTTCCATAAACAGGGGAAATTAGACAGGGCTATAGCAGAGTATGATTTAACTCTAGAGATAGATAAGAATTATGAGGATGCGTATTACAACAGAGGTCAGATATATGCCTCTAAGGGTAATACACCTCAAGCGTATAGTGACTATATATCCTATAGTAAAATTGTAAAGGCAAAGACTGGTTCTGAGGCAGCGGCGACTGCATTGCGAGGTATAGAGGACAAAGAGAAAGTTCAAAGATATATGATTCCAAGTTTCAAGGATTGGTTGTTAGAATATGATGATTAGGCTTCTTAATAAAAATTTGTGTATATATTTGCATAAACATAACTGGCCTCTCTTTCGAGAGCCTTTTTGGGAGGAGTTAACATAGATGTTTTTTGAATTTCTAGTAAGATACAATTATTTGTTTGTGATATTTGTGGTTTGTATCGCCATAAGCTGTGACAATGCGCAAAATCATATTGACCTTGGGGACAAATTTGTGCTTGAGGGCAAACATGAAAAAGCCATTGAAGAGTATAGAAAGGCTGTTGAATTGGATATAAGTGCGGCTGAAGTTTATTATAAGCTCGGTGATATTTATTCCAAAAAAGAGATGTTGGAAAAGGCCGTAAAAGAGTATAGAAAGGCGATAGAATTGCGTCCGGACTTTCTAGATGCTCATAAAAAGCTGTCTGAGACATATGCAAAAATTGGTGTACCTGATGATAAGCTTGCGATATACACAGATGCGATCGAGAAAGAGCCTAAGAATTCAGAAGCTAGAATAAGACTGGGTATTTACTATCAGAGGTTGAAGAGAATGGACCTTGCCTTTGAGCAGTATAATAAAGTACTGGAATATGATCCTTATAATCCAAGTGTTCATTATAATCTTGGTGTCGCGTATCAGGATCTTAACTTACTTGAGAAGGCCATATCATCTTATGAGAAATCTATAGAACTTAAGCCAGGATATGAAAAGGCGCATTTTAATCTGGGTATTGCCTATATTGCTACAGATCAATTTGATAAGGCGTTGAAAGAGCTGAAAAAAGCGGACGATTTAAAACCGGGTAATGATGATACATTTTGTAATCTTGGTTTAGTTTATTATCTTAAGGGTATGATGGACAAGGCGATAGATAATCTGAGAAAAGCTATTGAAATAGACCCTGCAAAGGCAGATGCCCACTATTATCTGGGAGTGATTTACGCCAGTAAGAATGACTATGAAAAGGCAATAGAAGAGAACCTGAAGGTAATAGCTGTAGATCCGAAATATGCCAACGCACACTTTAATCTAGGTACTATCTACCATAAGCAGGAGTTGTTTGATAAGGCTATGGAAGAATATGACAAAACAATTCTTATAGATCGTGGATTTGCTGATGCTTATTATAATAAGGCCGCAGCTTTGGAAAAACTGGGCAGAGATGCTGAAGCACGTGATGAATTTGAAAAATATAGAATGATAAGGAAAACGGCCGGTGGCTCACCTAGCCTGTTAGAATTTGACGCAAAACTTACAGGTGCGGCTGAAAGGGATGATGAATTCCAGAAACAAAAAATAGAAGCAGAGGCATTGAAAGAAGCGGAAGCATTAAGAGAAAAAGAGAAGGCAGAAAAGCTAAAAAATTGATAAATCTACCAAGATAACACATAGGGTTACTATTTTTATTCATGATGTATAGTCTTAACCGAAGTTCGACAAACAAAAGTTGTATCTCTAATAATTGCAGGCAATTAAGTTTTCCGCGTCTCAATTTTCGGCACTACATCTTTGAGTCTTAACCAAGCATCTTCTTTTACTGCAACGTCTTTACGATCTACTACATCTTCTTAAGCATTGGCCAATCGCTCCTGTCTTATCTGATTAGCATAATGTCTCGCTTTCGCTTCCACCTCAGAGTCTTGAGGCAATAAACGTCTTTGATTGGTTAACAATTCTTCAATACAATTGGCAAGTTCTTTCCATTTGTCTTCAGGTAGGTGAAGCTGTCCAGGATTTAAAACTATTCGCTGTCTCGGGCCTGCTGTGGTGCGTACTGATTCTATAAGCTGATGTTGTATATATCTCTTTTTGCCCTTTTTTTAGAATAATTTGTCGAACTTCGGTTAAGGAGCTGTTGGGGGCATAAATCGCTCACTATGACTAATGAGGTATTCGCATCTATCACCGGGGCACAAAAGAAAGGAGGTTCATGTTTTGGACAGACTGAGGGAGGAGAATGAGAACAATGTATCAAAAAAATGGTACAATTCTGACACAGTTCCAGAGGGTGAGACACGTCAAAATTATCGTAAGTCGTTGGGGTATATGGTGCGGCCTGAAGGAATCGAACCTTCGATCCACTGATTAAGAGATGCTAAAAGACCATTTTTAACAATTTACATAACTGCCTGATTCTGTGTCTGTTATGTCGCTATCACATTAACTTACAATGGCTTATATATTTGTACTTTTCCTGTTGATTCCTGTATAGTCCTACTGGTTACGATGGAGTTGACTACGTTTTGACTACAATCGGCCCTACCATAAAACTTACTCTTTACAATAATACGTAATAAGTTGATTTGTGCTTGTTGGATGCGATCCTAGACGTATTTACTGGCTATTTAAGATGTAGTTTAATCGCTTGTTCTGAAGTCCAAGTTTGTTGCTGATTTAGGTAATTTATTAAAGGAGCATTATATGGGTAGGGATTCTTGTTAGTTTAGACTAACAGTTGGGGAATATAAATCAATATTACAACAAAAGTTTTGACTAAATATTTTAAAGAATTAAACACAGACAGGCAATAGGTAGAAAGTTAAGATTTAAGTCGCTTACTACGATATAAAGGATACTAAAGAAGAAGTAAAAAAAGGGGTTGTCTCTTGATTTTAAGACAACCTCTTTCTTACAAATTCAGATATGTTCTTAACCGCACTTTGAAGAGCCACAGTCTGTGCAGAGCAGGCAACCCTCCTGGTAAATCATATTGGAAGAGCTGCATTCACTACATTTCTGGCCCGTCTTGGCCTTTGTGCCATTTACGATATATTTCTTTAACGCCCGTGCAACACCTGCTGTCCAGTTATTAATGAAAGCATTATCCAGATGCAGTGAAGAGACCAGATGGACCGCATCAACTACTGTCATCCCGTGCCTTAGCACTCCGGAAATCAGTTTTGCGTAATTCCAGAATTCACTGTTAAACTGATGAGACAGCCCTCCCATTGTTACTTTATAACCATATTTATCAATGTACTGGAAATCGTATATTTTTTCTCCGGATTCCAGTTTATGCTTGATGATTTTTCCTTTTGAAACATTTTTAGGTATGGGGAAAGTATCATCCTCTTTGAGACCTGTAAATATTTCGTATGGTTTTCCCTCAATCAAACCGACAAAAGCGATCCAATGCTCATCATTATTTTTAAATCTCAATATGTCCGCATTGAGTTCTTTCGGCCTTTTTGTGGGAAATTTTATCTTTTCGTCTACCTTATTACCCTTAGCAAGTAATACTCCCGTTCGAGATCCTTCTCGATAGACGGTAACGCCCTTGCAACCACTTTCCCATGCCTTTATATACAGATCTCCAACAAGCTCTTCCTTTGCTTCTGTCGGCAAATTTATTGTTACGCTGATAGAGTGATCTACCCATTTCTGTATTTCTCCCTGCATTTTGACTTTCTGCATCCAGTCTATATCTTTCGAGGTGGCCTTGTAATAAGGAGAGCGTTTGACTAGTTCTTTGAGCTCTTTATCATCAAAGTTTTTAATCTCCTCCGGATCCATGTCATTTACCTTTAACCAGGTAATGAAATTATGGTGAAATACATTATACTCCTCCCAACTGTCACCAATCTCATCAACAAAAGTGACTTTTACCTCTTTATCATTTGGGTTTACCTTCCTGCGACGCTTATAGACAGGCAGGAAGACTGGTTCAATACCTGATGTGGTTTGAGTCATCAGACTGGTAGTGCCTGTAGGGGCAATAGTAAGCAGAGATATGTTTCTTCTTCCGTTCTTCTTCATATCTTCAATTAATTTCGGATCCTCTTTTGCCAATCTATTGATAAAAGGGTGGTCCTTCTCTTTCTTGATATCAAATACAGGAAAAGGGTCCCTCTCTTTCGCCAGTTCCACAGATGATCGATACGCTTCGAGGGCAATTGTTTTATGCACTTCCACTGAAAAATCAATGGCATTTTCGCTTCCATATCTTAATCCAAGCGCTGCCAACATATCTCCTTCAGCAGTAATTCCCAAACCTGTTCTTCTTCCTTCAACAGCTTTACGTTTAATATTCTCCCACAAACTTATTTCAACCTGCTTGATCTCTCTGTCTTCAGGGTCTGAAACAATTTTGTCAAGAATAGCATCAACCTTTTCCAGTTCCAGATCAATGATATCATCCATAATCCGTTGGGCTAATCCAATATGCATCCTGAATTTTTCCCAATTAAATTTAGCCATGTCTGTAAACGGATCTTCAACGTAACTGTAAAGGTTAATGGCAAGCAACCTACAACTATCATAGGGACACAGCGGAATCTCACCACATGGATTTGTACATACGGTATTAAACCCAACATCTGCATAACTGTCCGCTACTGATTCTTTAATAATGGTATCCCAGAATAGCATTCCCGGTTCAGCCGATTTCCAGGCATTATGTACAATTTTTGCCCATAGCTGTCTGGCGTCTATTTCATGTGAGTAAGATGGATCTTCAGCCTTCACAGGGTATTGCTGTTTGTACATTGTACCATCCACAACTGCATTCATGAATTCATCATCAATCCTTACTGAGATATTTGCTCCGGCTACCTTTCCCGTTTCCAGTTTTGCATCAATGAATCGTTCTGCGTCAGGATGCTTTATGGAGATGCTGAGCATGAGCGCACCCCTGCGGCCATCCTGGGCTACCTCGCGTGTTGAATTTGAATAACGCTCCATGAAAGGAACGACTCCTGTTGAGGTAAGTGCGCTGTTTAACACCTGGCTTCCGGCAGGACGGATATGAGACAAGTCGTGTCCGACCCCTCCGCGACGCTTCATTAACTGGACCTGCTCCTGGTCAATCTTCATAATACCACCATAAGAGTCAGAAAAGCCTTTGTGTCCGATCACAAAGCAATTGGAAAGGCTCGCGATCTGGAAGTTATTACCAATACCGGTCATTGGTGAGCCTTGAGGAACGATGTATTTGAAGTCTTTTATTAACTCATAAAAATCATCAAAGGCGAGTGGATTGGAATACTGCTTTTCAACTCTGCTTAACTCACTAGCCAGACGCTTATGCATGTCATCCGGAGTTGACTCGTAGATATTTCCAAATGAGTCCTTTAATGCATATTTATTAACCCAAACTCTGGCAGCTAATGCATCACCTTTAAAATATTCCAACGAAGCCTCTAACGCCTCTTCAAATGAAAATATCTTCTTCTCGCTCTTTGATTCTATTTTTTGGTCTGTTATTACTTCGGTTGATGGGTTTTTGTCTGCAAAAGAGAGATTTATTTGTTGTGCTGTTTTTTCTGTCATGAAAGTCCTAGCTTAAAAGAGTTCTATCTGATCCAATAATTCGACTACGGAAAATGTAACAACAATTTAGTAATTGGAGTTACTTGTAACAAAGTGTGCTTTACAACTTTAACAAAACAATATTAATTGTCAAGTCAAATATACAATATATTGTATATTCTCAAAAAAATTGACAATATGTACTGCTTTTCACAAACTACATATTTAGAAATTACTCTTGGTATCCTGAAGAGTAAGGCCATGGTTATAAGTATCAAGAGCAATATTGTTTTCCACAGTAAGAGTGGAACAAAGATCGACAAGCATAACCTTAGACGGGCATTTGTGATTGCAATGGGTAAGGCAGGGATTGAGGTCTTTACGTATCATTGACTGCGGCACACCTTTGCTACTCACCTGGCGCAGGGTGGATACGATCTCTATAAGATATCCAAACTGCTCGGACACAAGGATATCAAGACGACTCAACGTTATGCTCACCATTGCCCTGATAGTTTGAGAGGCGGAGTTGATATATTAGAAGCTGACTACAATCTGACTACAGTAGGGAGAAAAGCAGCAATTTCAGGTGAAGGAAATTGTCATAAGTCTTTGGGGAATAAAGTGCGCCCTGAAGGAATCGAACCTTCGACCCACTGATTAAGAGTCAGTTGCTCTGCCTGGCTGAGCTAAGGGCGCATTTAGTTGTGACAACCACTTACGACATTTTTATTGTTTTATGTCCCATGATTTACTGGAATGTTCTTCTATTGTCTACCTCCTGATATTTTAGATATATGAGACGGCCAGGTGGTTTCTTGAATAATTTTACCGTTTTTGCAGGAGTTGTTTGAACATATCCCAATTCTATGGCCTTTGTATACATATATTCCAAAAGAGCAATTTTACTAATCATCTCTGCTTAATTCAACAAAAATACATAATTTAGAAAATATCTCTCCTTTCTTTATGTGTTCTCTGCTCCAGCAATGAATCTAATGCGGATTGATGATGTTATTAGCTATTGCAATAAAGATGTAGAAATCACCAGGGATATTTTTCTTTACGGCAGGGAAAATTGCCACATCATTATTGAAAAAAATGGGTGTGGAATGCTAAAATTGCGGGTAACGTGGAATATTGAACGTATAACAAATAATTTAAACACAAACCTCCAATAGTTCATTCCAGTTAGTTGTATATCTTCTGGAAAGCCTTGTCCTCCTCATTTTCCATGAATGTTTAGTACCCTCTGTAGCCAACTTCAGGCTATCACGCCCCCATTTTTTATTAATTTTATCAATTGTTTTCATAAGCATTTTTGTCTGCTCTTTTTTTACACAGTTAACAGAGTGGAAAAGGTTTAACTGTATCTGACTATCTGGATGAATTCCTTCTAATAAAACCCCCGCTTTTTTATATTTATAACCAGGTCTGTAAATCTTACTGAGAGCGGATAAAGCAGACTTTGTTAGATCAATTGTACTTGAGGTTGGTTCTTTTAATCTGATGTATGCTGAGTTTGAATATTGTGGTTCATCTCTTTTAAACCTGTTTGTGGTAATAAAAACGATAAGAACATTGGCGTATGAGTACTGACTCCTGAGCTTTTCAGCAGCACGGCTTACGTATGATGCAACCGCTTCCTCTAAATCATTTTTTGAGATAACAGGTACACCAAAAGATTTTGAACTGCAAATTCCCTTCTTAGGTGCGGGGTGTCTGTCGAGCTCAAAACAGGAAGTACCATTTAATTCGTAAACACATCTTTCTCCCATTACGGTCATTCTCCTGCGTATCCAGTTAGTCTCTGCATATTTTAAGTCTTTTGCAGTATAAATATTGTTAGATTTTAAAAGCTTTGTATATTGTTGACCGACACCCCATACATCATTCACATCTAATTGTTCAATACAAGAGTCAATTTCTTTTGCAGAACAATTGATAAAATCTACAACCCCGAAATATTTGTCATGTGTTTTTGCTATTTCATTCGCGGCCTTTGCTAAAACCTTAGTCCTTGCTATGCCAATAGAGACGGGAATACCCGTCCATTGATAAACCGTTTTCCTGATTTCCTGCCCGTACCTCTCACAGTCTCTTAAATCAAAACCGGTAAATGAAAGAAATGCTTCATCTATAGAATAGATTTCCAGATCAGGAGTGAATTGCCTCAGTGTCTCCATTACCCTGTGTGACATATCGGCATAGAGCGTATAGTTTGATGAAAATACCTGAATATTATGCTCTTTTATTAGTTTCTTACATTTAAAGGCGGGTGTTCCCATCTTTATTCCAAGCGCTTTAACTTCATTAGAACGTGCGACAACACATCCATCATTATTTGAAAGCACCATTACCGGGACATGTTTAAGTCTGGGGTTGAAAACGCGTTCACAGGAAACGTAAAAATTATTACAGTCAACGAGTGCAAAAGCTTTATTCATTTTATTTCCTTAATACAATAGGTAACAACACCCCACACCTGAAAATCCATCTCTTCTGTAATTTCTATTGGTTCATAACTGGGATTTGCGGGTACCAGAGACAGATTTCTTCCATTTACCTTTACTCTCTTTAAAACAAATTCACCATTCAGTAACGCGACAACAATAGTGTTATCAGCAGGTACAAGAGCACGATCAACAACAACCAGATCACCGCTAGAAATACCACTGTCTTCCATGGAATTCCCTTTGACTCTTACAAAAAAAGTTGCTGCCGGATGCTTTATTATATATTCATTAAGATCAATGTGTTTATCAATATAATCATCTGCCGGACTTGGAAATCCTGCAGATACAGGAAATTCATATAAAGGCAGTTTGATTTCCTTCTCTATTTTTGATTTATAAATTTCAGCCATTTTTCAATTAACCTCTCTTGTTAATTGTGCGTTGTCATTCCGTGGATTATTTACCTCGTTTGATACAACGTAAGTTTTCATATTATCAGCAGGAAAAGGTTTTAACAGTTGTATTATTGACTCAGGATTCTGAATCTTCACGTTAAGCCACTGTCCTTCAACTTCTTTATGTAAAATTGCCGGCATTCTATCGTGTATTGGTTTTATTGTATTATTCGCATCTGTTGTAATAATAGTAAAAGTTTTAAGCTCATTTCCAACACTATCTTTCCAGATATCATAAAGCCCGGCAAAACTGAAACTATTATTGTTCTTCAGTTCTATATAATAGGGTACTTTTTTATTATCTATCTTTTTCCATTCGTAGAAACCTGAAGCGGGTACTAAACATCGTTTTGTTTTCAGAATATGTTTGAATGACGGTTTTGTTGTGATAGTCTCTGCTCGCGCGTTAATCATTCTGCTTGCTGTCTTTTGGTTTTTTGCCCAGAACGGAACTAAACCCCACTTCATCATTTCCATTTTATATTCCTGTTCTTTATTCTGATAAATAACAGGAATATATTGCGAAGGTGCAATATTATAACGAGGCGTTATCTCTTTGATGATATCTTCTGTTATGGTGATCCTGAATTTTGAAAAAATAGCACCTATGTCAACAAATACAAATCTACCACACATAATCATCCAATCGAGTCGGTTTAGTTTTATTAGAATATAAAAGTTTGGTGGAATAAAAAATAAAGGAAATTGATCCTTTATTAATATAACAATCTAACGGCTGGTACGAGCTACCGCTTATGCCAGCCTGAGCTAATACGATTATGAGTTTTTTTCTTGGCTTCCTAACCAGCGTTAGACAATACCCGCCAAGATTGTGCCAACAATTGGAGCAGCCATAAATCCGTAATTGTGATATTGTCCAACTGCCAGCGAAGAGTGCCGCTCCAGTGCTTTTTGCAGGATTTACTGAAGTATTGGTAGCAGGAATACTGATAATGTGAATCAGTGTTAATCCAAGACCAATCTCAATAGGCGCAGAGCCCTGCTTGGCTCTTTTGTCAGTAGCAATTAATATAATTTACAGTAACAATGGTTAAAGTTACGTGCTTAAATGACTTGTGTTGGTTTTTAACTACTTGGCGAAATGTCCAGAATCTGATTAATGGTCAGTTGCTCTGCCTGGGTGAGCTAAGGGCACAATTACGCCTTCGTAATTGTAATGATTGAGAAAAAGAATTACATTATATCTATAGTAAATTTGTAGAATTTTGTCTAGACGTCAGTTAAATGGCACGCCCGGCAGGACTCGAACCTGCAACCATTGGATTCGAAGTCCACTACTCTATCCAATTGAGCTACGGGCGCTCTTTTTCTTTTAGATTCCAGAATATACTTGTTCAAGCGTTTAATGTCAACTTTTAATAGTTTATCAATAGTTAGTGATTTGGTGAATATCAGTTCCTCATATAATATGAACAGGAGGGTAAATAATTTATAGCTTGAACAATTTTGTTTGAGTGTTTATCATGACTTCTTATGAAATGGTATGCAATACATACAAGATCGAGACACGAAAAGCAGGTAGATTTATTTCTTGGTGAAAGAGGGATAGAGACATTTCTGCCACTTGTTCACACTCTCAGTCGGAGGAAGGACCGGAAAGAGTATGTTGATATACCTCTTTTTCCCGGATATATGTTCGTATATGCGGATAAAGAGCGCCTGTTTGATGTTAAATATACGAGAGGTGTGACAAGGATAATTGGCACTGATGTGGATGTGCCTACACCAATACCGGAAAAACAGATACTGGATATAAAGTTTATCTTGGAAAGCGATGTTCAGCTGGACCCGTTTCCATACCTTCAAAAGGGTAGTATGGTAAGGGTGAAATCAGGGCCTCTCAAGGGGTTAGAAGGGGTTCTTGTTGAGAGAAAAGGTCATTATAAGCTCGTAATACAGATTGACCTTCTTCAGAAAGGTGCTGCTGCAGAAGTATTTATTTCAGATGTTGAGCCTGTTTAAGTTTTTCGCTTGGTTGTTTTGTGTTGGCGTATGTTACAGGTGTTAGTATTGCTGTTAAAACAGGTTTGGTGTTTATCGGCCAAGGCACGGTTAAGTTTGTTGATCAGAGTCTAAGTTGGGCACTGATAACGATACAGCACTGAATCCGGCAAGTAAGAAGTTGTTTGTGGAGGGAAAAAGGTCATCGCGGTGTAAATTCTGTTGCGTTGTGCGGTTTTTGTGGTATATTTGTTTTTTTTGTGTATAGTTTTCGGGCATTATATTTTACATATGATTCGTAATGAAATGCTCCTCATATTTCCATCGCCTTGAGTTGTCTCAAAAAAGCTCATTTCAAAAGAGGTATATGGTTAAGATCATGATTTAAAATTTACTTTATATTTTTAAATTAAACTATTATAGAATATACAGTTAAAAGGTTTCTGGTAAATCCAGATTTTCATTTATAATTAAAATGTTTAAAGTGTTTTTTCTAGGGCATTCCGGTTGCCAAGTGAATGGTATTCTGTTTGCTTAAGAATAATATTAAGAAATTAAGAAATAATAAGTACTGTTTTTGATAAAAACAGTTGACTTGCTATTGTATTTTTGTTATAAGGACTTTACTTAGTTATGAAATGTTCTGTTGTCTTATGAGCATGTTTATACTATATACCTATCTTCTTGGCGATATCATTTAGAAGTTTTTGTGTGTTTAATGTTGATGTATAACAAGGGAATGTTAATTTTTATTTCAATTGGATGGAGGGAATTTGAAATGCTGGGAAAATCTTATGTTTTTCGTTTAGTGATAATGTGTGCTGTTGGTATGCTTCCAATTTTAGGTTATGCCGGAAATACATTTGCGGCTAGCGTTGGTGTTATTAGGGGTGAGGTAACTGGGCAGAGGACTAATGCGTCAATGGGTAATGTAGATGTACAGGTTACGGATCTCAATGGCAAGCTGGTGAAAAGCGTCAGAAGCCAGAAGGATGGAACATTTGCAGTTTCTCAGTTGCCTGTAGGTGAGTACAGGGTTATAGCTGGTAATGCTCCGGCGAAAAAAGTACAGGTTGCAATGGCTCCTCCTGTTACACAAGTTGACTTTCAGGTGCCTGAAAAGGGTTATACAGCTTTTGGGGGTATGGGTGCCGGATTGGTTGCAGTTGTGGGTTTGTCTGTTGCGGCAGCCGTTGCTGGAATCGTCATAGCTGTTAATGCTCAAGATGATGCGGATGATAATTCGGATGATTTGGATGATTTGCGTCAGCAACTTGCTTCACCATGATACACAATATAATATAGTGTGGCTTTTTTTGCGGTACGCTTACTAGAGTAAAAGTTTTTTAGATTAGATGTTTTTGGTGGTTAGTATCTGTTTTATGAGATTAAATATATTAGTTGGGTAATATAATAATAGCCCACCTGTTAGTACTAATTAGACAGGTGGGCTTTATTTCTATAAACAGATTCTGTTTCTGTAATATTTTAACATATTTTATGGTGCTTATAGTTTGGGTTGATCGGTGTTCTTTCCTGTGAAAGGACGCTGGATTAATAAATTAACAGTTAAGGTAAGGATGTATGCTAAAATTCCTCCGTTTGATGATTGTTGTCGTGGTGTTTTGTGGTGTTATCTGCCCTGTTTTTTCTAGTGTTTTTGCTGGGAAATATAAGCGAGATGATTTTTCGTTTGAAGTGCCTGATGAATGGGTAGAGATGGGTGCTATGAATATAAAAGGGGTAATAGCAGCTTTTACAAAAGAGATAGATGCGGAGGTAACACCTATTATATTGGTTGCTGTTAGTGACAGGCCTGTCGGTCGTACAATAAAAGAGGTAGTTGAGAATGCGGTAAATATAGTTACATCTACAATTCCTGATGCAAAATTCCTTTTTGAGCGGGATGTGTATACAGAAAATGTAAAATGGCGTGAGATAATATATCAATATTCAGATGCAGGGTATTCATTCCAGGCTGTTCAATATCACACTATAAATAACAAAAAACATTATGCTTTTACTGGACAGAGTCTTCAGTCAGATTTTAGAGAGTATCTTTCTGATTTTAGGAATACTTTCAATTCGTGGAAGTTTAAAGCAGATTGAAGATAGCTTCAAAAGACATACAAAGAACACTCAATTATCATTAACAAGCACCGTTATATAAACCTCAGATAGTAAAGGATGATAAATGTCTCATAAAAATTTACCATTATCGTATATTCTCATTGTACTTTTCATGATTGTACCGTTATACGGTTGTAAAGACGGTATCAAGGCATTTGTTAAGAATAGAACAGGTAGTAGTGGTATTTACGATGAAGCGGACTCTTCAGATGAGGATGACTTCTTTAGCGATACAGGTGGTAGTAATAATGAAGATGGGGCTGGTTATAGAAATAACACAAGTAGTGTTAATCGTGATTCTGTTTCTAAAACATCGTATAACACAAAAGGGTTTGGCAGGAGAAGGCGTTCTGTCATAGAAAGCGAGAAAAGTACTGCGGTAACACATTCTCAAAACATTTCTTTAACCAACGATACTGAGAATAGAAATCGTAATTTGAAAAAGGATAACAATGGGCCTCAATTAGCAAATAAAACAAAATCTGTTATTATAAATAAACACCCTGATTCAACAGCGAGATCAAATCCTTTGAATGCAAGTGGTAGGTCGAATAACGGTTCTGCCAGTGTCGAGAATAAGATTAAGGGCCTTGTTACGCAGATAGCAATGGCAGTACCTGCGACAGAAAAATTGAAAATATCAATAGTTGAATTTTCCAATTTTCATGGCGAGACTACAGATTTTACCACTTATTTATATGAGGAGTTGGTTACTTTATTTTCATCAAATCCTAAATTTGAAGTGGTAGGCAGCACAAGTAAAATTGGCAAGAAAAGTGCAAAGATCGATGCAATAGTGACAGGCTCAGTTATGGGTCTTGAAGATAACGTTAAGGTAAACGCGCGTCTCATGTTAAAAAGAACAGGTATGATTGTTACTGCGGTTTCAACATCGTTGCCAAAAGATAAGGCAATAGAGAGGTTGATGGAAAAGAAACATAAAGCCATTAGTGTCAAATCTGAAGGGGATGATTTGTATTCCAAAATTGATGACCTGGCTGGGCAGATAGTTAATTGTCTGCAACAAGGTAGAAAATATAAATTAGTCTTGCTTGAATTTACCGATATGAATGGAAAGACCAGTACATTTAGTAAATTCTTATTTCAGGAGTTAGTAACAAGGCTTTTTCTTGCTAACAATAAAAAGATTGAAATAGTAGACAATAATATTATCAATGAATTTATAAAGGAGCATCATATCTCCTTACAGGAGTTGCCTTATCCTGAGTCTTCTAAAAAACTTGCTGAATCTCTTGGGGTAAATTGCATAGTTAAAGGGGTTATTACAGATTTGGGTAACAGCATAAAATTAAATACCCGTGTAATAACCGCAGAGACTGGTTCTATGTTTGGTGTTGCGGCGGTTGATATTGAGAAGGATGAGAAATTGGCAAAATTGTTGAGTGAAAAACATAAAGTTGCAAGTTTTGATACTGGAAAAATTGAAACAAAAATTGATGTAGATATAAAAGAAGAACATGCATCGCTCGGGGCTGCTGATTATGGTACCGTTTTCTTCGAAGAAGACTTTACAAACTATGATGATGGACAGCCTCTTCAGGTGTGGGGTGAAGGCCTGGTTGTCAGAAAAGATGAAAGTGATAAATATTTTCTAACCTCGGATGTTGATGATTTTTCAGTTGCCAGTCGTGATATACAATTTCCTGATGAGTTTTCATTTGAATTTGAGGTGAAAGGGAGCACTAAATATTGGAGCTCAATAAGGTTTAAAGATTCTGATGGTAGTGTGTTTTCCGTGTCATTTCGTCTTTTTCAGGATGTTCTGAGTATAACCTTTCCAGGTCCAAAACAGGTTAAAACGGAGATTGATGTGAATAACTATTGTAAGATCAAGATTGTAAGAAAAAATAAATTATATGAACTGCATACGAATGATTCACTACTAATAGTAGGTTCATATTCAAAATATAAGACATTTAACTCTTTCGAAATTCACAGTGCATTCAATAGATTTCAGTTTGCCGGTTTTGTAGCTAATAATTTGGTAGAAAACTAATATCACAAACATGAAAATCAGGTCCATCGGTTTTCCAACACTCCGTCAGTACGGTTTGCTTTCTTGTTGCAGGTTTATGACTTACAAAACTTATAGACAGGTTAGCGGCCATTTAAAATCTTTTTCTTTGATTAAAACAATCCGAAATTCTTTTCTAGTATTAATTACAATTGTCAGTGTGATTTCCTTTTTTATTGCTTTCTGTGCAGTACTCGGATATGCAGGAAATAATAACATTAGGGTAATTAATGTAAAGGTTGTTGCCGATGAAGAATTCAGGGCAAGTGATGAGTGGGTAGATGTGATAGTGGAGAGTTTTAAAAGAACATCTGCTTTTTATGAAGAACAATTTGGTATTAAGTTTAATTTGAAACTGATTGGTGAGTGGATTTCGGATAATAATTCCTTTAATATTCAGTCTCTTCTAGAAGAGCTAAGTAATAATGTTGGAAAGGATGGTAGCGAATTAGTTGTTGGTTTTACTAGACAAGTTTCAAAGTCTCTTAAATGTGTTTTCAGTCGTCCAGCGTTAGGGATTGCACTGCCGTTTAATGATTATGTCATTGTAAGAGCAGACAGAAAGAAAGGCTTTGATTATCACATAATGTCGTTAATATTAACCCACGAGTTGGGCCATGCTTTTGGGGCGTTGCACGTCCGTGACTCTACTTCTGTTATGAATATATCGGTTAACAATCATACTGTTTTCCGGTTTGATGATAGAAACAGCAAGCTAATCAGATTGACAAAGTTTGTAGATTTTAATAAAGGTGTTACTTCATTAAAAAAGAGCTGTCTTGAACAAATAATTGGTTTATATAGAGATGGCTTCGAAGTCGATTATGAGAACGCGACCAGACACCTGCTGATTGGTTCTATATTCAGTGAACAGGGAATGATAGATGAAGCTATTTTGGAATATAAGGAGGCTGTTAAAATAGACCGGAAAGACCCGGAATCACTTACGCGCCTTGGTGTTGCATATGCAGGCAAGGGGTTATTGGATGACGCAATAAAGGTGTTAAGTAAGGCCGTCAGGCTTGATTCGATTAATGGAGCGGCCCATGTTAACCTTGGTATGGTGCTTGTCAGAAAGGGTAAACAGGAAGAGGCGATAGACCATTTGAGGAAAGCTATAGAAATCAATAGTATTAATCCTGAAGCTCATTGCATTTTAGGTGGTATATATATCCAAAAAGGATTATTCGATAAGGCTATTTTTGAGTGTAAGAAGGCTTTGGATTATAACCATATCTATTCTGATGCCTATTATAATCTGGGTATTGCTTATCACAGTAAATTGATGTATGATGAAGCTATAACTGCATATAAGAAAGCAATTGAGATAGAATATAAAAACACTATGGCGAGAAATAATCTAGGTTTGGCTTATTATGAACAGGGAATGTTAGAAGAGGCAGAATCTGAATATATTAAATTATTGAGGGTTGATCCCGGAAATCAAATGGCGCTTAATAATTATCAGGCAGTATTATTTGCAAAGAAGGAGGGGTTATAATGAGAAAATCTCTAACAAGGTTAAAATGGCAAACAATTTGCGGGCTTATGATTGTTTGTTTGTTGTTTTCTTACTGTAGCTGTATTTTCGCTCAGACAGTCTATAACATGTCTCAACATTCACAATCTACTCAAGGTGTTCCGGGTGGAGTTGGATACAATAGCAACTCATTACTGGGACAGGATTATTTGATTGGGCCCGGAGATGTGCTTGACATAAAAATATTTGATTCGGAGGATTTAAACAGAACGGTACGTGTTGGGGGGGATGGTTATATATCATTACCGTTGATAGGCAGTATAATCGCCGGTGGCTTGAACGTTTCTGAGCTGGAGTTTAACATGGCCTATGAATATTCAAAGAAATATTTGCAGAATCCCCAGATTTCGGTATACGTCCAGGAGTTTCACAGTAAAAGGGTGGCAGTACTGGGTGAAGTGAAAAACCCGCAATTGCTGGAAATGACAAGAAACAGTAGTAATCTTCTGGAGATGATAAGTTTGTGTGGTGGTGTTACTAAAGATGCCGGAGATTTGATTTATATAATACGCCATACAGAACAGTATGACGCTTCTGGCAGGAGTGATGATACCCATGCGGTTCATTATAGTAACACAGATGATAGAAGTTATGGAAGAGTAACTGAGGATGTCCATGGGTCCAATGGTAGTTGGGATGAAGAAGACTATTTACAGGCCAGGGATGAGGTAATTACTGTAAATATCTCAGAACTGGTTAAATATCAGAATCCTCTTTCAAACGTGGATATTCTGCCTGGTGATATGATAAGCGTTCCTCCTGCATCTTTCTATTTTGTATTTGGGGAAGTGGACAAACCAGGCGCTTTTCAGTTAAAAACGAATATGACTGCATTACAGGCTTTATCACAGGCTGGCAGTTTCTCAAGTGTTGCAAAAAATAAAATCAAATTGATAAGAGAAGATCTTGAGAATAGAGAGAAAATTATTACTACTTTAGATGTTAGGCGATTAGCAAAAGGTGAGGATGAAGATGTTAGAATTATTGGTGGAGATGTTCTTCTTGTCGGTAAGAGTAGTTTTAAAGAGGTGCGTAATCAATTATTGGCCTTCTCAAACTCTGCCGTTACGGCCTTTACAACTGCCTATGCATACGACAGTTTCCGAGATTGATATTATAGGAAACTACCACTTATTGCGAGTTCCTGACATGTCCGTTTGAATGACAGTAGGTCTGTCGAGTTTAGGGGGATATTGTTGTGTCTTTGTGTGAGCCGAATTTATTATTTGATGTTCAATATGTGTTGTTTATTTATTTAGATAGGTGTTCATTCACTTTATCCAGGCAACAAATAATTAATTACTTTTTGAATTATGTTTAGCAGAACCAGGAAACAAGCAACCATAGAGAGCTAAATCCTATGAATAACGATTCATTTCTAAATCAAACCCAAGACCCTTCTAATTATTATAGCGGCAAGACTTCCTCTCTTGATGAGATACATCTCAGGGATTACTTTCGCGTGGTTATGCACCGTAAATGGGTAATTGTTGCCATTTTTACAATTACAGTGCTGTTGGTTACGCTCTATACGTTTAAACAGAAACCTATATTTCAGGCAGTTACAACTATCAGGATATTTAAAGAAGCGCCAAAGGTACTCTCCTTCGAAGAGGTGATGAGTACAGAAGGAGGACGGACTGATTTCTACAAAACTGAATGTGAGGTATTAAAAAGCCTTACACTTGCCAAGAGGGTGGTTGACAGTTTAAGGCTTGACTTGGATCCGGAGTTCATAGGCAATAGCAAAGCTTTAGATGGAAGTGTTAATAAATCAGTTAGTATGGACAGACTGGCAAGACAACTTTTGGGGAGGACAGAAATATTGTCTGTCAGAAATAGTCAATTGGTGAAGATTAAAGTTAGCACAGGATATCCTGAACTATGTAAGAAAATTGCTGATACTATAGCAGATGAGTACATTAAAAAGAACCTTGAAGACAAAGTTCTGACTACTTCGGGCGCAACAGATGAGATAGTTGAACAATTGAAAGAGATTAAGATAAAGATCGAAGATTCAGAGAAAAAATTGTATAAATATGCACGTGAGAATGATATCGTTGCCATGGATGCAAGCCAAAGTATAATTTTGAAAGAACTGACTACAATCTCAGATGAATTGACAAGGGCGGAGGCAGAACGTATTGGCAAAGAGATCAGGTTTCTGGCAGTACAGAATAGTGACGACCTTTCTTCTTTACCGGGGATAGCAGATAATAAATTAATTAATGAATTGAAGTTGGAATATACGAGGCTTAATGCAAAGTATGCCAGTGAGCTTGGCAGAGTCAAGGAAGATCACCCGCTGGTGCAGAGGCTTAAGACTGAAAAAAGTCTTATCGAACAGGAGATAAAGGATGAACAGGGGTGGCTGGGGAAGGCAATTAAGGCAGAGTATCAGGAGGCTGTTGGTAAAGAAAAAGGTCTTCGGCAGCACCTGGAGGAGCTTAAAAGGGAAAACAATCGATTGGAAGGGAAATCAATCAGTTACAAGGTGCTGAAACGTGAGGTGGATGCAAATACACAGCTATACGAAGGGCTGCTTCAAAGGATGAAGCAGGCAACCGTATCGTCACAAATAAAGACTACAAATGTTCAAATAGTTGATAGGGCGGCATTGCCTACCAGACCTGTTAAACCAAAAAAAAGGTTAAATGTGTTCCTCTCTATGGTTGTAGGGTTGGTAATGGGAACAGGTATTGCCTTCTTTTTAGAATACCTTGATAATACAATTAAAAGCGCAGATGATGTTGAGAAACATCTTAATGCTACAGTACTAGGTGTATTAGAGAAGGTAGAAGTGGAGAGGGATGAGGTGGAGAACTTTGATACCATTTTGCACGAATTACCCAAGTCAACATTTGCGGAAGCAGTGCGTAATGTAAGGACCGGTATCATGCTGTCATCTGCAGATAATCCCAAGAGGATAATGCTGGTTACAAGCACGACTCCCAGTGAGGGAAAAACATTTGTAGCGAGTAACCTTGCTATTGTAATAGCTAAGACCGGCAAGAAAACATTGATTGTGGATTGTGACTTTCGTAAGCCCAGGGTGCATAAAGCCTTTAATATTCAGATGATGCCTGGTTTAACTAATCATATTCTTGGAGATAATGATTTGGATTCAATCATTAAACATACGGCCATTCCTAACATCAGTGTTATTACATGCGGCCTTATTCCGCCAAACCCTTCGGAGATGTTGGGGTCTCACAGTATGGAAAAATTTTGTAAGGAGATAATGGATAGGTTTGATACTGTAATACTTGATACACCTCCTGCTATGGCAGTTACTGATACAATTGTTCTCTCTAACATGGTTGACGGAATAATTTACGTAATCAAATCAGGTAAGATATCAAAAGAATCTGCCAGAAGGTCTCTCCATCAATTTGCAGGTAAAAAGGCTGAAGTGTTGGGTGTAGTTATAAATAGTGTAGATGCTGCCAGGGGCGACTTTTATGGGTATGGGTATGGGTATGGGTATGGTGTGGAGGAAAAGGGGAAAAAGGGAATAATAGAGAGAATGAAGTGGACGAAGGGAAAAGAAAAGGTAGAAAATACCTGAAATCGAATTCGTATTTAATATGATTTTAATTTTGTTTCTTGTTTGATGTATGTGCTGGTAGTTTCAAGTCGTAAGGATTGACCTTTGGCAGATGTAAGTCATATGACAGCGTAGCCGTAATTTTGTTTCACATCAACTTTAACTGACCGTGAACGAATAACTAATGTTAACAAGATTTCCTTTAATTGCCGATAGAGTCATAGAGTGGGGTATTATCTTTCTTTTAGTATTTACACCACTTGCGTTACCAACAAGGTATGGTCTTCTGCACCTTTGGGTCTACACGATAATAGAGATAACAATATTCGTTTTAGTAATAATATGGTTACTTAAGCGGATTATAATTGCGATAAATGCAAACTCTGATCTCCGAATTCCAAACTCTATAATTATCAATCGCTTCGGTTTTGTAAAAACTCCTCTGAATATTCCAATTATATTGTTTGTTGGTCTTATTATACTTCAGCTTATACCGCTTCCGCCGGGTGCTCTCAAACTGCTAAGTGCCAATACGTATTATCTATATCAAAACAGCAACCCGTTACCGGCAACCCGCAACCAGAACTTAGAAATTTCACCTACAAAATTACCAATCTCCAATGAGCAACCTGACATCCAAACTCAGCGGTCTGAAATCAGTGATTGGTTGCCAATCACTATCTATCACTACGCTACTAAATCAGAGTTTATCATGATCCTTGCATATATAGGCATGTTTTTCCTTGTTACGAATACACCAGGTTTAAGAATAGATCGTTTTTTGCTTATTATTATGGGTGTAGGATTCTTTGTCTCTTTTCTGGGTATTTTACAGAAATTTGCTGGTGCTGATAAGATATACTGGTTATTAGATTCACCTGGTCCGAGCTTTTTTGGTTCTTTTATAAATCGTAACCATTTTGCCGGTTATATAATAATGGTAATACCACTCTCTTTGGGTTTGCTGATCTCCAGATTTGGGAGTATTACATTTCATAAGACTATGACATGGCGAGTAATTTTTACAGAATTTGAATCTCATATTCTTGGTAACGGTTTATTGGTATTCGCCATTATGATTATGGTTTCTGCTTTATTCCTTTCGCTGTCACGTGGAGGCATATTGTCATTTGCTGTTACAATAGTTGTGTTTGTGACCATTATCAGTCTCAGTAGAAAAACCAGGAGTATTATAAGTAAAGGACGCAAGGTAACGATCATTACGTTGTTTCTGGCTTTTATACTTCTTGTTTGGCTTGGTATTGGTCCTGTCATGGAAAGATTGTCTGATATTTCGTCACCTGACAGGAATCAAGTCTTTCAAGATACAATTGATATGACCAAAGATTTTCCTCTTCTTGGGTCTGGGCTTGGTACCTTTCAGCACCTTTTTCCGAAATATAAAACCCTGGAGAGGCAACAATTTTATGACCATGCACATAATGATTATGTCGAACTTTTATCAGATAGCGGTCTTATAGGGTTTATTTTAATAATAGGCAGTATTATCATATTTATCAGGAAGATATTGGTTAGATGGTGGGAAAGGGGAGACTCTTTTGCTAAAGGTGTTACACTCGGAGGATTTTGCGGGATTATTGCGATCCTTTGCCACAGTGTTACGGATTTTAATCTGCATATTCCGGCCAATGCTCTTTTCCTCTCTTTTCTTCTTGGCCTTACATGGAACGCTGTCAATCGGGAAAGTAGTTATAATGAGAATTAGTAATTAATAGTCTCCTGATCTCCTTATAGACATTTCTTTTACTGTTGTTTATGATAATTTTAAGATGCTTAGGACAAAATCAATACTCAGGCCAGAGATATTTCTCACTTTCTTTCTTATTGTTCTTACAATATTAGTGTCTGTCTTTGTTGTTAAAAATTTTGCTGGCAATCTATACTATCATAAATGGGAAGGTTTGCCTCAGAGAGATGAGGATAGTATTGCCATTCTGGAAGACAAAACGGCAAAGTTTATTCCATCTAAATCAGATACTTTTTATCAACTGGGGAAATATTATCACAATAAAGCGTTTACCGCTGATTCTCTTGAGGAACAGTTGGAAATATTCAAGAAAGCAGAGCAATTTCTAACCAGGGCAATCTTGCTACAGCCTGGCAATAGCTACTATCTGGCAGAATATGCGCGTGTGGTTGGTAATCAGGGAGATGCTGGCATGGCGATCAACTATTTTGAAAGATCAACAACTTTGTCAAGAACAGACGCTCTTATTCACAAGATTTATGCAAGGTGGTCCCTCTATCGTGCACAGAGTGTTTTCAGGATTGAAGATTTGGACTTCCTTGTAAAGATGTACAATAATCCGGAGCAGACGATTCCCTTTTATGAAGAGCGTTTGATTGACGGAATTATGACTAAGACATTTATAAATATTGCTGAAAGGGAATGGGGTGAGGTACTGCGGTTAGGTATTCCAAAGAGTCGGAGAACATACAGAAACCTTGGCGATTTGTATATGATGACATGTAAGCTTAATAAAGCAATTGAAAATTATAGACATTCAGAAAGTAGTATTAGATTAATAAACAGCTATTTTATTAAACAGGATTTTACAACTCTTTTTAGTGTGGTTAAACACATTATAGGGGCAAAAAATCGTGTTTTCTTATCAAGATGGGATGAAATCAGAAAGCTTCTTGAAAGGATTACTATTTTCGACAGAAATAGTTATGAAGCATTTTACTGGTTGGGTCAAGGACATTATCAACAAAACATGTTCAATGAGGCGATTAATGTTTTGGAAAAGGTGACAACCCTGAAACCTGATCATGTAAATGGACATTTGTTTCTTGCTAAATCATATGAAGCTGTAAAAAAAAGTGAGAAGGCTATTCATGAATATACAGAGGTTTTAAAACTAAAACCAGGCCATAAAGAGGCAAGTGAACTACTCAGTAGAGCCATTAAAAGCAAATTATAGATTATATCCAGTTAGTAATCAGGTTACTGCATTCTTTGGCAAGAAAGATAATATTCATTAAACGGTAAAGAGTGCAAATGAGATTATGCACAGTGAAAGGTACATACAAACTGGATAAAGTGCTCCAATTATAAAAAAAGAATCAAGAAAATAGTAAATAACCATTAATTCATGGACGAAATATATATAATTTTACAATTTCCTTATGAAAAGGGTATGATAAAAACTGCGCTGGAGAGATACAACTATTTTTTTCTTTCAGCAACAAAAACTAAGTAGAAAAAAATATAAATGAGTCTTCGGATACTCGATAAAAATATCGTTTCTGGTTCTTATATTATCTGTTGGTAGATAGCAATTGCCCCTTGACAAACAGTGGCAAACACATAGAATACATAAAAAATTTTCATTAAAGCCAAGAGAATTATAAACATTTCATCATCCCCAAGAAAGAACACAATGACATATTTAATAACAGGTGCTGCAGGTTTCATAGGTTATCATTTATCCAGGCGTTTGCTTGAGCAAGGGAAAAGCGTTGTTGGGGTTGACTGCCTCAGCGAGTATTATGATGTCAATCTGAAAAATGCCAGGCTGAATGAACTTAAAGGAGATCCGGGCTTTACTTTTTGTAAATTAGATTTGGTGGATCGTGAAGGGGTTGAACAGTTATTTACGGTAAATAAGTTTGATTATGTTGTGCATCTGGCTGCTCAACCCGGAGTAAGGTATTCACTCTCTAATCCTCATGCTTATGTTGACTGTAATATTGTTGGCTTCTTAAATATACTGGAAGGGTGCAGGTACAATGATATCAAACATCTTGTTTTTGCCTCTTCAAGCTCCGTTTATGGGGCTAATACAAAAATGCCATTTTCAGTTCACCATAATGTAGACCATCCCGTTTCCCTTTATGCAGCTACAAAAAAGGCAAATGAACTTATGGCCCATACTTATTCGAGTTTGTACAAAGTACCGTGTACGGGACTAAGATTTTTTACTGTATATGGTCCGTATGGGAGGCCTGATATGGCCCCGTTTTTGTTTACCAGGGCAATATTGGAAGGTAAACCTATTGATGTGTTCAACTACGGAAAGATGAAGAGGGATTTTACTTATATAGATGATATTGTGGAAGGTGTTACCAGGTTAATCGAAAAGGTACCGGAGCCAAATCCGAGTTGGAACGGTGATGAACCTGACTCCGCGACAAGTTATGCTCCGTATAAATTGTACAATATTGGAAATAATAATCCTGTTGAACTCATAAAGTTTATTGAGGTATTAGAGGATTGTCTTGGGCGGAAGGCAGAGAAAAATCTTCTACCACTGCAACCTGGTGATGTGCCAGGTACATATGCTGATGTAGATGAATTGACTAACGATATTGGTTTTAAACCTTCCGTTCAAATTGAGGAAGGGATTAAGAAGTTTGTGGAATGGTATTGGGAGTATTATTAATAAAGTGAATCTTCCGATGTGTACAAAATAGATTTAAGTATTTGCCAATAGCAAATTTACTTTGTGCTATTTCCTTTGCATAATGTGTGCTTTGTGTCAGTAGTATGTTTTTTTGTGTATCAAGCGTTTTTTCTAGTGCTTTTGTCTTGCCTCATGTTTACCGGTTCAACGAATCAACTATCCCGGTTTTCTCCTTGACTATGACATGTCGCGATAATAGAATAAACATGCGTTCATGTATTGAACAAATAAACAGGGACAGTTCTGCCTGGCTCCAGGTATTACGTAACTGAGAGGGCGGAGCTTTGTAAACTTCAAGGCTCTGGGTTTCAGGCATCTGGCTCTCTGGATAAAGAGATAAATCCCTTAATTTATCTCTTTACTTTTTATTTTTTGTGCCTTCTTAAACGGATTAATGAAATATCTTGAAGAAACAGTAAAATTGCTTAATCATATTCAAGATAATCCTGATTCGACTCAGCGGGAACTGGTGAAAAAACTTGATTTTAGTTTGGGGAAGGTTAACTATCTCATTAAAACACTCACAAAGAGAGGGACCATCAAACTGGAAAGATTTAAAAAATCAAGTAAAAAGGCTGGGTATCTGTATCTCCTTACACCAAAAGGAATACAGCAGAAAACTGAAATAACGAGAATATTTTTAAAGCAAAAATTGAATGAGTACGATAGGCTTCAAGAGGAAATTCAGATTCTTTCAATTGAATTAGATAATGCTGGAGAGAAAAGGAATAATAATAAGATATGTTAATTGGTTATAGGATGTAGTGCTACTCATGATTTTTGTTTTTTTTAAACTCAGGGCTGTCTTTACTCTTTTAAATGTAGCGGCTGGTATCGAGCTATATTAATAGGAAAGCACTTTGTTTGTGAGACAAAAGCAGAAGTTATTGCAACGTTACAGATTCCTGCTCTTTTGAGAGTTCTGCAGTATTGCCATTGAGCGTCATGGGTTTCTTTGCAAAAGGTATAAGGTCTTCAACGTCGTTAATTGTCAGGTGTTTGTTGAAATGTTACACTAATAGATTTAAAATGAAAAACTTGTTTTTTTCTTGATGATTGGGAATATCGTAATATAGGTTTATTATTCTGGTTTTATGAAAATTTTAGCAATAGGCGCTCATTTTGACGATGTCGAATTAGGATGTGGGGGTACTCTACTCAAACATAAAGAGAGGGGGGATGATATTTCCATAATTGTGATAACTCACTCAGGTTATGAAAGTCCAACAACTAATTCTGTTCGCTTAAAAGATCAGGCAAAACAAGAAGGTGAAAAATGTGCTAAGATGTTAGGTGCTTCTTTAATTTGCTGCGACAAAGAGCCTACAGTTTTAGTCCCCACAGAGAAATTTGTTTTAGAAGTGGAACATATTGTCAGTAAAATTAAGCCTGATCGTGTCTATACACATAGACCCGGTGATTCTCATGCAGATCATGCAGCGGTGGGTTATGTATCTTTACGTGCATGTCGAAAGTATGATGAAATTTTGTTATATCGAAGTAATTGGTATATGACTGATGGTACGCAAGAAGATAATTTTTATGTTGATATTTCTCCATTTATGGAACAAAAGATGGATCTTATACGTGTTTATGAGTCGGAAATGAAAAAGGTAAATTACTCATGGATAGACTTTGTAAAGAAACAAAATTTTGCATCTGGTGCTAAGGTTGGTGTCCAGTTTGCCGAAACCTTCCATTTTGTAAAAATGTTTTGGAAATGAGCTAGAGTTATCATGAAAATAGCAATTCATCAACCTGAATTTCTACCTTGGTTAGGTTTTTTCTATAAAATGATACTGGCTGATTTATATGTTGTGTTTGATCACGTACAGTTTAAAAAGCGATATTTTGAAAACAGGAATAAGATTGTTTTTCAATCGGGGGATACTAGTTGGATAAATGTACCTGTAAAAACGAAAGGGAAATATACTCAATCAATTAATGAGGTTGAAATTGATAATGACCAGAAGTGGAAAAGCAAAATGTTAACAAAGATTCAGCATTGTTACAGAAGTGCGCCATACTTTGAAGAATATTATCATGATTTTGTGTCATTACTTGACGATAGAGAATACGATAAATTAATTGATCTGAATATGGAAATAATAAATTTTATTAGAAAAAAGTTGGATATTACCGTTCCTATGCTCTTTTCATCCAGTATGGATGTAGGCAGTTCAGAAGGTTCTGACCTTATTTTAAAAATTTGCCTGGTTAATAACGCCAATACCTACCTATGTGGAGCTTCCGGTAAGGATTATCTGAATGTGGAAAATTTCGATAAGAACGGTATTGTAATTGAGTGGTTAGACTATCAGCCCCCTGTTTATAAACAACTGTGTCAGCAATTTACACCTTATATGTCGATATTGGATTTGTTATTTAATTATGGGTCAAAGAGCTTAGGGATTATAATGAAACCGACTTAATGGAGGGAGACTGATATATGTATATTTTAGGTTTAAACGATTCTAATTCTGCGGCTGCCATAATTAAAGATGGTGAGTTAATTGCAGCTGCCAGGGAAGAACGGTTTGACAGAATTAAATTTTCTGATTCATATCCTACGAAAGCGGTTGATTATTGTCTGAGTACTGCTGGTATAGGGATAAAAGAATTGGACTATATTGTTTTTGCATGGAACCCCGGACATGAACTCGAACCACAGTGTTCTTCTGCTGCTGTTAGAGATCATAAGCATTTTCTTCATTACATTCCTAACAATTTACTTAGACATATAGGGGGCGATAAAAGTAATAAGAGGATTGCGTCCATTGATGAAAAAATCGAATTCAATGAAGGTGAGTTGAGTATCCGTTTCGTTCCGCATCACCACTCACATGCTGCCGGGGCTTTTTTTGTGTCGCCTTATGAGAAAGCGGCAATTATGACAATTGACGGTTATGGTGATGATATTACGCACAAGTTTTTTATTGGGGAAGGCAATAAGCTTGAACCTGTAGGCAAAACCCTTTTTCCTCATTCAATGGGACATGTTTATGCCGCAGTTACACAATTCCTTGGATATAGGGCAAACAGTGACGAGTGGAAGGTTATGGGATTAGCTGCCTATGGAAATCAGGATTACTATGATCGTTTTGCAAAAGTTATTCGCTTTGACAAGGATGTTGGGGAGCTACGCGTTAACCTTGACCTGTTTTCATATTACATATGGACTCCCAGGCGTTATACGGATGTTTTCATTAATATGTTCGGTCCGGAAAGATATCCAAATGATGAAATTACGGATAGGCACATGAATATTGCGGCAAGTTTTCAAAAGAGGATAGAGGATGTAGTGCTGGATATGTGTACTTATCTGGCAGAAAAGACAGATATGGATAATCTTTGCTTTTCGGGTGGGGTAGCGATGAACAGTAAAATGAACGGTCGTATACTTGATGAGTCACCTTTCTCCAAAGTTTGGGTACAGCCGAGTGCTGATGATGCCGGTTGCTCCCTGGGGGCTTGCTTCTATTATTGGAATCAGGTTCTTGGTAATGACCGTAGTTTTATAATGGAGCATGATTATTGGGGGCCAGGTTTCTCTGATGACGAGATTAAGAGTGTTCTTGACAATTCACTTGTTTCCTATGAGTATCTTGAAAACCCTGAGAGTGAAGCGGCTAAATCTATTGCGGATAATAAGGTTATAGGCTGGTTCCAGGGTAGAATGGAACATGGTCAGCGTGCCTTGGGTAACCGTTCTCTCCTTGCGGATCCCAGGGACCCGAAGATGAAGGACAAGATTAATGGGTTAATTAAGCACCGTGAATGGTATCGTCCATTTGCACCGTCTGTTATGGAAGAGTATCAAGGTGATTATTTTGAAATAGATCACCACAGTCCTTTTATGCAGATGGTTTACCCTGTTCGTAAGGATAAGCATGATGTTATTCCGGCTGTCGTGCATAATGATGGTACCGGACGCCTTCAAACTGTAACCAAGGTTGCCAATAAACGTTACTGGAAGTTGATTGATGAATTTCGAAAAATTACAGGTGTTGCAGTAGTACTAGATACTTCCTTTAACGATAATGATGAGCCAATCGTCTGCTCGCCAAAAGAGGCTGTTCGTACATTCTATGGGACGGGTATTCATGAACTTTATATGGGCAATTATCGTATTGTAAAATCTAAATAATTCGGAAATAAAATGGGAAGAGGACCGACAGAAGAATATTATAAAGTGTTAAATGAAGACTATGTGGAAGGTACGCTTACATGTTTAAAACCTTCTACAATAAAAAGGGTTGTTAATGTTGACTTCCCGAATATCCTCAACATTGAACCTACTAACAAATGTAATCTTGCTTGCGTGTATTGTCCAAGAGAGCGTGCGGATAAGGGGATAGGTATAATGGACTGGGATATGTACACCAGGATAATTGATGAAGCTTCTGAGTACGAAAAGCTGATTATCCTTAACCTCCATAAGGATGGTGAGTCATTTTTACACCCCAGATTTATAGATATGATCCGCTATGCTAAAAAGAGGGATATGGCTAAGACGATTCATATGAATACGAATGCTATCTGCTGGACGGACAGGATGATTGATGAGCTTCTGGATTCAGGCATCGACGATATTACCGTCAGCATCGATGCTGCAAGGCCAGAAACATTCCATAAACATAAGGCTGCTGATTGCCTTGAAAGGGTTGAAAGGCAGGTACGTTCATTTTTTGATAAGAGGGAAAAAATGAGATTAGATCGTCCTTTTGTTCGTGTAAAGATTATGGAGTTTGATGAAATTTCAAAGGACGAAATTAGAGAGTTTTTTAAAAAATGGAATGGTATAGCTGATGAAGTTCAGGTAACTGGGATACATTCCTGGAGTGGGGAGATAGGAGGGGTAGCTGTGACTGATGAGGCTTCTCCGGTGAGATATCCTTGTGTTATCATGTGGTATGCATTGGTTATAAACTGGAATGGAGAATCGACAGTTTGCTCTGTTGACTGGAATACGGAGATAAAAATAGGTGATGCAAAAAACCAATCAATTCACGAGATATGGAATTCGCGTGAGTTAAAGGATGCCAGGAAGTCCCAGATTGATAAGTGTTATGATAAATATCATGTTTGTAAAGACTGTGTTGTATGGGTATCAATTGGTGATTTGACAGAGTGGCTTACTGAAAGAAAGGAATTTTATCTTTAGATAATATCTATAATATGTCAAACAAACAGAATAACAAATATCGTAAATCATATGAACTCTGGGAGAAAGCAGAAAGTCTGTTTCTAAACGGGGTCCAGACCCTTTCTAAGTCTCCCAAATACATAACATTCGGGAGTTGTCCCACATACATAGATAAAGCAAAAGGCGCATATATGTGGGATTACGATGGCAACCGTTACATCGACTATCCTATGGCATTAGGGCCAATAGTGCTGGGCTATGCTTTTGATGAAGTAGACGATGCTGTGAAAGAGCAGATATCTAAAGGATTTCTGTACTCCCTGTCAAACAGGCTGGAAATAGAACTGGCTGAACTATTGTGCGATATAATACCTTCAGCGGAAAAGGTTAAATTATTAAAAAGTGGATCTGAAGCAACATCAGCAGCCGTTCGTATTGCAAGGGCCTATACCGGGAAAGAGGTTGTTGCTGTTTGCGGCTATCATGGATGGCACGACTGGACAGTTATAAGGACGACACGCAATCACGGTGTTCCGGCCTCATTAAAAGATTTGGTATCGGAGTTCAAGTATAATGACTTAGACTCTTTACAAAGAGTTTTTGACCGGAATCCGGGCAAGGTTGCAGCTGTAATATTAGAGCCAGTAGGGATGTACCAGCCTGAGAACAATTTTTTAGAGAATGTTGCGGCGCTGGCAAGAAAAAATGGGGCATTACTGATTTTTGATGAGATAATCACGGGTTTCAGACTTGATTTGGGAGGTGCCCAATCGTATTTTTCTGTTACACCAGACCTGAGTACTTTTGGCAAGTCTATGGCTAACGGCTACCCCATATCCGTACTTGTTGGCAATAGAGATATTATGAACGCTGTTGAGGATAACGTTTTTATTTCATCCACATATGGGGGAGACTTGTTGTCTATTACTGCTTCTATCAAGACATTAGAGATTTTGAAAAAAAAGAAAGTAAACGATTATATCCTCTTGCTTGGGAAAAAACTGAAAGATGGTCTTAATGAAGTGATAAAAAAAAATAATGTGAGTGCGGTATGCGAGGGTATGCCTCACAAGACCTTCTTGCTATTTGATGATGTTGGAGATTGTTCCGGTAAAATGATAGAAACTCTTTTTAGACAGGAGTGTCTCGAAAAAGGAGTGTTCCTGGGATACGGTCAATTCATCTCTTTTTCTCACACAGAGAATGATATCGAACACTCTGTTGATATAGCTTCTGATGCTTTTGCGCTTATCAGGGAGGCGCTGGATCGGGGTAATCTGCAGTCGTTGTTAAAGGGGGAAATCTCAACTGACGTTTTCAAGAGATACTAAACCACAAGTCGGAATTGTTGTTCAGGCAAGGATGGGGTCAACACGGTTGCCTAAAAAGGTATTAATGGAGGTTGTAGAAGGGTATAGCATCCTGGGGTATCTTTTAAAGCGTTTGTCGAGCGGTAAGCAAGCTGACAAGATTATCGTAGCTACCACAACAAATAACAAAGATGACGAACTTGAGGAGTGGGTGAAGGATAGTGGATACCACTATTTCCGTGGGAGCGAAGCAGATTGTCTCGACCGATTTTACCAAGTAATAGAGCGGTATGGTATTGATATTGTTGTTCGTATTACCTCCGATTGCCCACTGATTATTCCGGAGGTTGTTGATGAAATGATTAAATATTATTTGAATAATAGCACGAAGATAGACTACTTGAGCAACAGGCAATTTACAAATTTTCCAGAGGGCATGGATGTGGAGATCTTCAGCCGGGAAATACTGGAGGATGCTGCCAGAAATGCGGCGAAACAGAAGGAACGTGAACATATTAATTATTTTTTCTTAGATCGACCATCCCAATATAGAATTCGTTACTATAATCACAATTTAGGAGTGGATTACTCCCGTTTTAAACTTTCTGTCGACACGCATCAGGAATTAGAGCAGATTCGCTCTTTTTTTAAGGAAAAAGGGTTACCGTTTCAGTTTACATTTAAAGAATTGATTAACGTACTAATCAAATAATAAAGGACAGATTTTATGAGTATAAATGAAGCTCAAAAGGAAATGAAAATTAATCATCATCAATTTTCTCTTGATTCATATGAACGTGAGCGTCTATGGGATGAGCGCAGACGTCATTTTGCGGACTACTGTGTCAATCGTTTTCAGTGGTTTAGTTATCCCAAATGGTCTTACGTTTCTCCATTTCCACTTCATGTAGATTTTGAAGCAAGTTTTAATTGTAACTTGAAATGTCCGATGTGCTTCAGGCCCCATATTGATAAGAAAAATTATGGTGATATGGAATTTGATCTTTATAAAAAGGGGATTGATGAGTGCGCCGATAATGGTTTGTATTCAATAAGACTAAGTTGGAGGGGAGAGTCTACACTTAATCCTAATCTCGTTAAGATGGTTGAATACGCTAAAAAAAAGGGCATTAAAGAGGTGTCGTTTATATCAAATGGACGATTGCTTGAAGGTGATCTTACAGAGGGCTTGATAAGGGCTGGTTTGGATTACATTACCGTATCGGTTGATGGTTTGGAAGAGCATTATAATAAGTTACGTAAACCGAACACATATGAAGAAATTACAGAAAAACTTCGAGATTTTTATAATCTTAAAAATCGTATTGGTGGTGGGTTTCCTCGTATAAAAATTCAGGCTATCTGGACGTATATAAAACAAGACCCAACAGCCTATTATAATCATTTCAAAGATTTTACAGACAAAATTGATTTCGACCCAGAGAATGACTACTCATTGAGTGATGTACCTCAGGATAATGATTTTATCTGTCAATACCCCTGGCAGCGTATAACCATTATGTGGAATGGGGAAATACCTCTATGTATATCAGACTGGAATGGTGCTACAGCTATAGGAGATTTAAGAAAACAAACTATTAAAGAAGTTTGGGAAGGAAGGAAGATGGAGAACTATAGGCAGATACAGAGAAACAGGAAAAGAATGTCTATTCCTTGTTGTAAAAGGTGTCATAGACCATCCACAGAACAGATTGGTAACAAACCGGAGGGTGAACAATAGGCAACCCTTTTGTTCGGAAATTTGCTTGAGAATATGAGTGTCGACCATAATGCAGGGTGAAAGAAACCTGGTTTTTCTATTACAGTGGTGATAATATTTGCCGGGTTTATATCTTGGTATTTTGAAAAATCCTTTAAATAAATACTATTGAATTTACGGTTACAAATTTAATCGAGACTGATTCAACATTTTAACAAAAGAGCATATATAGCGGTCAGGCTGTTAAAATAAGCCTGTAAGGATGATGGGAATGTATAGACAGATTCAATCAAAAGGAAAAACAATGGTTGTCCTTTTCTATCAACAATGTTACAAGCTGACTACTGAGCAGATAAGCATTAAATCGGGAGGAGAAGGATTGTGAATATTTTATTTGCAAATTTGCATTGGGACTATGGTGAAGACCACACTCAAGAAAACATGAAACCACTTCAATTTCCAACAGGTTTGGCAATCATTGCGGCAGAGATTAAGAAACACAGAAATGACAATCTTTTTACAATTGATAATTATGTTGCAAATTTAAAAGACGAAGATGTATTTGCTTTTATCTCTGACCATTCAGTTGATTGCGTGCTTTTATCTCTTTTTTTAGGGAACTATCAGTATCGTTATCTTAAAAAATTTATTAATAATCATAATGAAACGTTTTCTTCATGCAAGATTATTATTGGTGGGCCGATGGCTTCTACAATACCTCACCTGATATTAAAAAATACTAAAGGTGATGATGAACAAGTTATTTGCGTGATTGGAGAAGGAGAAGACACAATTATAGATTTGATGGCATGTCTTGATTCGAATGATGACCTATCCAAGGTCAAGGGTATATGTTTCAAGCGTGGGCAGAGAATTATTCAGACAGATGCTCGGTCACGATTAAAGAATTTAGATAATCAGCCATATCTTGCGTATGATTTGTTTGAAACACAGACATATGTTGATTACGTAAATTCAACAAATCGTTGTTGGGAACTTTGTACAAGTCGTGGTTGTTTTGGGAGTTGTGTATATTGTAAGCTTGTTTTTGGCAGGAAAATTACAATGAAGTCCGCAGAATCCGTATTAAATGAGATGATTGATTTCTACAAATCTTACGGAGTAAATCGATTTAATTTTGTAGATGACAATTTTCTTAATACAGAGAAACAAATATGGGAATTCTATAATGTTTTAAAAGAGTGCGATATTAAATTTAAGTGGCGATTTCAGGGTAGAGCTGATCGTTTAGATCCTTCCTTAGCATCTGCACTGGTAGAAGTAGGTTTATATGATATCTCTTTTGGTATAGAATCTGGATCAATGTTAATTCACAAGGAAATGGACAAGAAGCTTAACCTGGATCGAGCCAGAGCAAATCTGAAAATGCTTCCTTCAGAACTCGATACACATGCATCTTTTATAATTGGTATGCCAAGTGAATCACACAAAACAATTGAACAGTCTTTAGAGTTTATCCAGGATGTTGGCGTAAAAAATATAAATGCGGGGATTTTAACTCTCTTTCCTGACACGGTGCTTTATGAGATCGCGAGGTCCAAGGGGTTGATAACAAATGAAGACGAATACTGTGATAATCTGGGACCAGTTTATGTGTATCCATATACTAATCTTACAGACTACACAGACGATCAGCTAATTAAGTGGACTGAAATGATTAGCAATGCAGGAAGTGTAAATAAGGCAAATAATAATGATTGAAGAATTAACATCAGTTATTGATTTTCTAAAAAAGCATAATTATCATTCAATCCAGCGGGTTCCACTAAGACAATATCCAATCTTACCTTTATTATTGATAGTTACACAATGAAATCTATACATATAGGAAATAAAATAATAGGAGATTGCCATCCAGTTTATGTCATTGCTGAGATTGGAATTAATCACAACGGCGATGTCAGCCTCGCAAAAGAGATGGTTGCGGCGGCATGGGAATCAGGTGCTGATGCAGTTAAAATTCAAACATTCATTACTGAAAAATTTCTCCATCCAAGCCACCCCGGATTTAATTACGACATTAATGCGGAGCTTCCCCATGAAAAGGAACTGGAGATATGGGATTTTGCCGGGCAGAATGGTATTAATCTCTTTTCGACGCCTGAAGAATTCCTAAGTCTGGAGTTTATAAAAAAACAGAAACCTGTCTTAATAAAAATTGCGGCCATGGATTTTAATTATAAGGAATTAGTGCAGAAGTCTGCGTCCCTGGAAATACCGATTATCCTTTCTTCTGGAATGAGCACTATGGAAGAAGTATTGCGCACTGTGAGGTGGGTTGAAGAGGCTGGAAATAATGACTATATTGTTCTGCACTGTGTGTCATGTTACCCGTCACTTCCGGAATCGTGCAATTTATCAGCAATTCAAACTATGAAAAAAATATTGAATTGCCCGGTTGGTTTTTCCGATCATACGGAGGGTATTCATATACCTCTTGCCGCAGTGGCTTTAGGGGCAAATATTATTGAAAAACATTTTACTATTGACAGAAAACTACCTGGACCTGATCAAAAGTGCTCGGTGGATCCTGTTGACCTGAAGATATTGGTTTCCAATATTCGCGACATAGAATGTGCTATGGGGCATGGTCGCAAGGAACCTGCTCCAGAAGAGCTTGAACCTCGTCGATATAAACGTAGGGGAATTTATGCGGCTTCCAATCTGAAGTCCGGAACTGTTTTAGAGAAAGAAAATGTACTGTTTTATGCTCCTTCTACAGAAGGTAGCTGCGTTACTGATTGGCCTTATATAGGAGGGAGAAGGTTAAAAGGAGATATTGCTAAAATGCATCCTATAAGCCTTAAGGATGTTTACTAAATATGAAAGAAACCATACTATTTAGAGTAGATGGTGGCAAGGTTTGGGGAATCTCTTTTGGTCATATTTATAGGTCTCTTATTCTTGCTTCCGTTTTGGCAAGAAAAAACAAGATTATCTATATTATGAAAAATTACCAGGACGGTGTTTTCTTTGTTAAACAGCAAGGTTATGAAGTTGAAACTATAGGTGTAGATGATGATAGCGATAATTCATTAATTAATTTTCTAGAAAAATACTCTCCAAAACAAGTCGTTTTTGATCTTCGTTCAATTAAATATAACATGTTTTTTGACTATACACGAGAGAGGCATGTTCAAACTGTTGTTTTTGATATTCTGGGTAATTGTACAGGGGTACCTGATATTTTGATTAACGATTCTTTTGTTAAGGAATTTACCAAGTATCCTCATTTAACTAATCGTACAAAATTATGTCTGGGTCCAAAGTTTTTCTTTACGGAGAGTTTACCTGAAATTATACCCATAAGAGATAATGTAAAAGAGGTAATGATTACAATGGGTGGTTCCGATCCGGCAGGATTAACATTGAAGATCCTGAGTTCCTTAACAGAATGTTTAACCGCTTATAATGTTCATGTTGTAATGGGGCCGGCTTTTACTGATGAAGAACAAGTTTCTAATCTTACTGTAAATTTTAAAAATATAAAAATTTATAAAAATCCTGACAATTTTATTGAACTTCTAAGTCAACAAGATGTTGTTATTACTGCTGCCGGTCGTACGTTATATGAATGTGCTGGTTTAGGGCGACCTTTAATAGTAGTGCCTACTATAGAATTTGAGGCTTTAAGATCTATAGAATACGAACGGTTAACAGGCAGTTTTGATATTGGTCTCTGGGATGTTTCCAGCCCTGAAAAAATAATGAATGCCATGAGAATATATACTGAAAACAAAAATCTTCGTAGATCAATTTTTAAAACGAGTCGACGTCTGGTTGATAGTCATGGCCTTGAGAGAATTTTGAATTTACTAAATTAAATAGTGATTTGTAAGAAATACTATCTTAGTGGAACCTCACTCCTGCCCAAGGGCCGTATTGACCGCAAGGTTGTTTTTCTTTCACAAGCTTGCATAACTGACGCTGTAAAGAGAAGATTAAAAATTCGGGATTTTGAAGTCTTGCCGGAAGTTTGGAGTAGCAATGAAAGCTTGGTAGATGTCCATGTGTACCTTGAAAAAATTTACTGGAATATTTCCTTGGAGATTGGCAAGAGATTAGAGACGATTCATGGGCAGAATTACGGTGCTGGATTCTGGGAGTTACCTATTGGATCCTGGCTGTTTTATTACATACAAATTCTTTATGATCAATATAACAGAATTGAATGTGCTATCAAGAGGTATGGTAGGGATAATATAACACTTCTGACTTGTAATACTAAAATTACACCATTTGACTCTTTTCCAAAATTTCCTTATGAATATTTGAAGGACGAACGGCAGGTTTCTGCTCTTTACGGTTTAATAGCAAAAGAGCTGGGTATTACCGTTGCAGGATTTGAAGATTGCCTTAATCCTGATTTGAATAGCGGAGGTAAGAGGAACAATGTCTTTTTAAAAACAACTTTAAGCAAAATTGTTAATTTAACAATAAATAAATGTCTTTGCCTTCTTCCGTCAAGGGTCATTAGGGGTGAAATGGTTTTAATTGATCAACCTGTTTTTAGTGGTTTTGCAAATATAGGATTTGCCATTAAATTGAAGGCATCTTATTTTCATGTATGTGGAAAAATAAAAACACAGTCAAAATCTGTGAATAGAGCAGAGTTATTATCGATTACAGCAGAAGATGGATTTGAAAAAATTCTTGTCAGTCTACTGCCATTGCTTATGCCCCGTATTTTTCTTGAAGATTGTTTTTCATACATAGATGCTGCTGAGAAGTATAGTAATTATAAAGTTTACCATTCAAGAAACATTATGTTGTCTAGCATTGTCTTTCAATATGCTGCATCTTTGGGCAGGCTCAAAGGTGCGAGAATCGTTTTTCAGCAACATGGCGGTGGATATGGTCAACTTAATAATGTGTTTGTAGAGTGTTGGGAACGGAGACAGTGCGATTTTTACATTACCTGGGGATGGAGGGATACGCATTATCCAGGCGCAAAGACAGTGCCTCTTCCTCAACCTCTACATTCAAAGGTGATGGATACATATAAGCAAAAGAGTGAAATGGCTTTATTTGTGTCAAATTCAACTTCAAAGCATGTTATGAGGTTTCAAGAATACCCTGGTATGCCACACATGATATATAAGTACCTTGATTTCAAAAAAATTTTTATTTCAAGTCTTGACACTGATGTTCGAATGCATTTGTTATATCGCCCACACTTCAACCAGTATGGTTGGTTGGAGAAGGAGCTGGATTTAATAAAAAAATATCCTGAAATAGAGATTAATCAAAAAGGTAAACTAATAGAGTTGCTGAAAAGTGTCAAACTGTATATATGTGATCATCAGGGCACAAGTTTTATGGAAGCCCTCGTGGTAAATACACCAACAATAATTTTCTGGGACAACCAATATGCAAACCGGAAAGGTGCGGAAAGGAGTTTCGACATTTTAATTCAGTCAGGGATTCTTTTTTATGATCCGAAAGAGGCAGCAAGTAAGGTAAACTTGATCTGGGATGATGTTAAGGGATGGTGGATGCATAAAGACCGACAGCAGGCGCGTAAGGAATTCATTAACTCCCAATGTATGATAGATAAAGATTGTTTTGGAAAGTGGGTGGATACATTTAAGAATATTCTTAACAATCCGGGTTATATAAATAGAGAAGATTCTCTGAAAAAACGTTAACCGAATAAATTGTTTCTTATATCTGGTGGTTTCTTTTATCCTTACAACCTAATCGGACGACACTGTTTTAATTTATCTTGAGGCCATATTTTGAAGATTTTAAACAATGAAAAAATATTATGCGTTGTTGGAGTTGCCGGAGGATCATGTTCCGGTAAAGGACATCTTTGTTACCATTTGCGTGCACAGTTAACCGCTGAGCATTGTTTGATCATTCCAATGGATTGTTACTACAGGGACCTCTCTTATTTGTCCTTAAATGAACGTCATAGGTCCAACTTTGACCATCCGGATGCCATCGACTATGAGTTGTTTAGAGAGCACCTGGAGGTGCTCATTTCTGGTGGTGTAGTTTATATGCCTTTGTATGATTTCCATACTCATACTCGCTCCGTTTCCAGGGAAGAGATTCAAGCAAGGGGGAAGGTGATTCTGGTTGATGGCCTTTTTGCACTGTATTGGTCTGAAATCAGTAAACTATATGATTTAAAGGTTTTCATTAATTTAGATTCAGTTATTTGCTTACAAAGGCGAATTAAACGTGATGTTCAATACCGCGGTCGTTCTTATCTAAGTGTAAAAAAGCAGTATTATAAGACGGTATTACCTATGTATGAAAAATACATTGCACCTACACAATACCATGCGGATCTCTCTCTGCATGGTGATATGCCAGTGCAGGAGTCTGTAAGGCAGATGCTGCAGGCTATAAATGCTATTTCAAATGAAGGATCTATTTAGAAATCAATAGACAAGATAAATGGAGTTAAACAATCATGACAAATAGTATTGAAAAATTTTATGATGAATGGCATAAAAGCGCAGAATCCAATCGTACGTTGGAGATAAGAGACCGTGATTTGTTGGCAATCGAATATGTAGGGAATTGCAGATCTCTTCTCGAATTAGGGTGTGGTTGCGGTGTTTTATTAAATAGGGCTTCATCTGCTCAGAAGGCAGGTGCTGACATCTCTGCAGAAGCCATTAAAATTGCAAAAAAAGAAGTTCATGCTTCAGGCAAAGTAGATTTAAGGGTCGTTAACATCGATAGTGAAAATTTGCCTTGGGAAAGTAATTCATTTGAGGGATGTATGGCTGTTGAAGTTTTAGAGCACCTTTTTGATCCGGTACATGCACTTGCAGAACTAAATCGGGTACTTGAGAAGAATGGTAAGATTGTTGTCACGATACCAAATAGTGGTTACTTTTACTATAGATATTATCACCTGGTTACTGGTGGGGTTTCAGATTTTCATGGTAATGGGATGATAGTAGATGAACATATTCGTTATTATTGTGAACGTCAGATTATGAAGATGATGCAGTTAACTGGATTTGGACATATTAGAATCAAAGGAGTAATGAAGACAGTTGTCAGCACAGAAACTATCCAACAGAAGAGGGACCGAAAACTCAGTTTTAGAAAACTCCTTCATGCTGTACGCCCAACGCCTGTCAATGTCTTATCCAAGAGTAACAAAATATTTCATCTTTGGAAGCGATACCCATCTCTTTTTGCTGTTGGTTTAGTCATTGAAGCCAGGAAAGTGGAAGAAAGTAAATTTCGATACAATGCGGCTATAGACCACCAACATCGTACGGCTGAATTAGAGAAGCTAAATATAAATTACGTAGATTAGACCATATCTGCTATTCAGTAGTAATTATTAGAGTAGACGTGCTTTGACGCAGTTCATCAAAACAGGATAAAGAAACATAATGTTCAAAGATATTCTGAGTTTAATAAAACAAACCATTGCCTATGGTTCCGGGCAAATGCTGATAAGGTCATTGGGGATTATCCTTATCCCTGTATACACTCGCGTATTAACAGTATCGGATTATGGCATTATTAATACCCTTGCGTCGTTCTCAGCGATATTGATGTATTTTTATAATTTTGGTCTCAGCGGTGCAGTTATGCGATATGATGCAGAGCTTCACAGTGATGAAGAGCGCAGGATTGCACACGGTACAGCTTGGGTGTTTCTTGTTCTTATGGCCTTAGGCATTACAGTATTACTGGCTTTTATAAGTCCGTTCACATGGAAGTTTGTTTTCCCCTCCGTTCCTATATTTCCTTTTGCGTTTCTGGTGATTGCCACTGTAGCTATTGAGTCAACCAACGTTGTCCCTATGGCTTTATTACGCATCCGTGGTAAGGCCATCACCTTTTCTACTATTCAATTTCTTCAATTCCTTTCCGTTACTTCGTTAATCATTTTGTTTGTTGTTGTCTTACATCTTGGAGCAAAGGGGCAGTTTTTCGCTCTAATGTTAAATTCTGCGATTTTTGCAATACTCTATGTGGTAATTGCTTTAAGACAAATTAAAATGAACCTTAATTTTCACTATTTGAAAAAATATCTTTCTTTCGGACTCCCATTAATTCCAAGCGGACTTTCGATGTGGTTTCTCTCTTTGTCCAGCATCTTGATTATACAATGGTTGATATCTCTTGAAGCAGTAGGTCTGTTCGGATTGGGCTTCAAGTTTGGCCTTATCCTGGATCTCTTTGTGGTTGCCATTTTGACAGCATGGCAGCCATTTTTCTATAAAAAGGCGGAAACGGAGGAGGGCATTGAACTGTTTTCGTTAGTCGGCACTTATTTTCTGTTTGTTGTAATGGGAATTGGAGTAGCACTATCGCTTGCCGCCTATCCTGTACTTCACCTTGTAACAACACCTGACTACTTTGCAGCAGGCTCCGTAGTGGGTTTTATAATTATTGGTGTTGTCATCAGAGCGATGTATTATTTCAATGTTCAGGGAATTGCATTTATGAAGAAAACTAAGTATCTCCCGCTCATTGACGGTTCTGCCGCAGCCCTTAATATAGGGTTATGCTTGTTACTTATCCCGAGATACGGAATTAAAGGAGCTGCATTCTCTACTATGATGGCCTACTTCTTGCAACTCTCGATTTGTTTTATAGTATCAAAACGTTTGTATCCCATTCCATACCAGTACGGTCGCCTGATCAAGATCCTGATAATCTTTGTGCTTGCATATGTTGGATTATCACATGTGGAATTCAATTCAGACTTATGGACACTCACTATTCGTATGGGAATGCTGCCATTGATTGTGTTGGTTGGATTGTTGCTCTTCCGGGTACTTGAGGAACGTGAGATACGGAAGATTTCTCAATTGTTGCTACAATACAAAACACAATTTGCCAAATATACTACTGGCAAGACTAAAGGAATATAGAAATTGTTATATGATCAAGTCCTTAACAAACACATGGGTTATATCATAAAAGCATGTATAAATCTACTTCCTGATCTCCAGTCCATTATACTTTATGGTAGTTTCGGCAGGGATGAGGGGAGTATGTATCAGGATCAACATGGCAGTTGGCATCCATATAACGATTATGATATTTGTATTGTTGCAAATCGGAAAGCTTTGCCAGGGGATGTAAAGAAAGTGAAGGAAAGACTAGCCCGTAAGGTGGGGATTAACTGGATTGATTTGGGACAGTTTTCACCAGAGGAAATGAGGTGTTTTTGTCCCAGTATCTTGAATTATGATTTTAAATATGCTTCAAAAGTTATTTATGGGGATCAAATGGTACTTGACCTTATTCCAGAAATAAAAGCCTCTGCGCTTCCAATGAAAGAAGCTCAGATCCTCTTCTTTACTCGACTATATACTTTACTTGGCTCGTTGGACAAGAATGGGCTTGACCAAAACCTTAGGGGGGAAACATCCCGTTTTTTTCGTAATCAAATGGCCAAAGCTATCCTGGCAATAGTTGATGTGCTGCTCTTGGCTAAAGGCGCTTACGATGCCAGTTACTGTAAACGTGTCGAAAAGGTAAACGAGCTTTATCCTGAAAAAAAAGAATTTCTTGTGCTGGGCCGCTGGGCACTTGAGGAAAAACTTCGACCTCAGTCGTCAGAAATGAGTTCACAGGAAATACGCAGGATGTACCAATCTGTTCACTATCACTACTTCATAGAAATGTATAACTCCCTGAGCCTGCACTTTTGCAAGAATCTTAATGACCCTCAAGATATTGAGTTCTGCATGAAATGGCAACCTCTTTCATTTATGAAGCGGTTGTATTGGTTTGTTCGTTATTGTGGATGGCAGGTAGAGAGGCAAATTTCCATACAAATAGCGCAATGTTATATTGCTGCCGCCTGGAACCCTGAAAATATTATTATAAAAAACCTTAATCGCGGTATAGCTTTGCTGCGGACAGTGGATCCTCAATTGTCAACTGAAATGAATTGGGATGAGGCACGACTTCAAGCGGTACGCTTGAGGATGGAGGCATAAAATGTCTACTATTCTTTTGTTGCTCGATGCATTCCGTTGTGACTATCTTTCAAAAGAAACAACTCCCTTTCTCTGGAAGTGTGCACATGAAGGTGAACACTACGAGAGAGTTGTGCAGAGCCTTGGATTCTGTGAGCGTACGGAGATACTAACCGGAATGAGAGGAGACGAGTCAGGTTTTTTCACCGCTATCGGTTTTGATACGCTGAACAGTCCTTACGCAACTGCCAAGGGTCTCTCTTTTTTGCATTTTGCAGAGCAGGTAGTTCTTTTTCTTTTAAAATTTGTTCCTCAAACTTTTGGTAACAAAATCCAAAAGCGACTACGCTCATATGTACAGTGGTATTTTCGACAGCAAGGTATCATAATGCCATCATTTTTGATTCCATTTACCTGGCTTCGTTATTTTGCGCTGACTGAAGACCGTATGGATCTGCGATGGACCAACGCGTTTTCGAGACCTTCCATTTTTACCCTCTTGACCGAGGCAGGGAAGACATACTTCTACGACTCATTCACTGCGCTGGGGCTTGCCACGCCATATGCTTCTGACCAGGAACGATTGGATGCAGTAGTCAGAGATCTGGGTGAGGGCAAGAAGGACCTTTACCTTGTCTATGTCTCCATCCCCGATACGTATGGACACCTTTACGGTCCGGAAAGTATAGAATTCCGTACAATACTTCTGGATATGGACCAAATGCTGGAACAATTTGTCGGACAAGCGGAGGCAGCTTCTTCCAAGAATCGATTTCTTTTCGTCGGGGATCATGGTATGCTGACTGTGACAGAGCGTTTCAATGCAGAAAGTGAAATCGAAAATATCTTACATTCTGCTCGCCTGAAAAAGGGAAAGGATGTTTTGTATTTTTTGGATTCTACTATGGTGCGTTTATGGGCGATGAACGATATGGCTCGAAAAACGTTGCCCGGGCTGCTACAGAATGTTTCAGGTTTTTCAGCTTATGGAACATGGATGGATGTTGGAACTGCCGAATGCTACCATGTGCCGTGGCCTGATCGACGTTATGGAGATCATCTCTGGTTGGCAAATCCAGGTGTGCTGGTTTTTCCAGACTTTTTTCATCGTATTGCACCTTGCAAGGGTATGCATGGCTATAACCCGCACATTCAAAAAAGTCAGGGCGTATGTATCCGTTGGGGAGAAGGAGTGGCACTCAAAACCTATCCAACACTACCGTTGTCTACGGTGTTTGAATTGTTAAGACAGAGTGTAGGAGTATGATAATATTATAGAGGAGAAGAAGATGAAAGTTGTTATATTGTGTGGTGGCAAGGGAACACGCTTACGAGAAGAAACTGAATACCGGCCAAAACCGATGGTGGAGATCGGAGGAAAACCCATTTTGTGGCATATTATGCGCGGGTATTCGTACTATGGTTGTGACGATTTTGTCCTTTCCCTGGGTTACAAGAGTTTCTGTATCAAGGAATACTTTCTTCAGTTTAAGCACCTACACAACGATTTTACTATTCAACTTGGTACAGGGCAAATTACCGATCATTTGAAAGAGGGCATTATGGATTGGAAAGTGACTATGGCTGATACTGGAGAAGAAACGCTCAAGGGTGCTCGCATCGCCCGCATCAAACACCATCTGGATGGCGAACCTTTTATGGTGACTTATGGGGATGGTGTTGGCAATATCAATATCGAAGAACTTCTGGCATTTCATAAAAAAGCGGGTACGATTGGTACTTTTACCGGAGTACATATGCCGTCCCGATTTGGCTCAGTCGATGCAGATGTCGATGGTCGCGTCCTGTCTTGGAAGGAAAAACCAATTCTTGCTGGCTATATTAATGCTGGTTACTTTGTCTTTGAACCTGAGTTTTTGGAGTATCTGTCTGATGACCCTGAGTGTGACTTGGAAAAAGAACCACTCGAAAAACTGGCTGCTGATAGTCAACTGTCTATGTATCGCCATGAGGGGTTCTGGCACTGTATGGATACCTACCGCGACAGTATTGAACTGAATGTTATGTGGAACAAGGGGCAGGCGGAGTGGAGGGTATGGAAATGAGTGAACAATCCATCAGACTGGACTGTTCTTTTTGGAAGGATCGAACAGCTTTGATCACGGGTGCTACCGGTATGGTTGGATCCTGGTTGGTGAAAGACTTGTTAACAGCGGGCGCACGAGTAATTGCCTTAGTGCGTGACAGTGATTACCAGACTGAGTTTTTCCGGTCTGGTGACTACCACAAGACCACTATTGTAAATGGCAGGATTGAAGACTACGACACGGTGGAACGCGCTATTAACGAACACGAGGTGAATACTGTTTTTCACCTGGCGGCTATGACCATCGTTGGTACGGCGCTACGCTCTCCCCTGGCCTGTATGGAAGCGAATATTCGAGGTACATACAACGTTCTGGAAGCGTGTCGTGTTTACGGTAACCTTATTCGGCAAGTAGTGATAGCTTCGAGTGACAAAGCATACGGAGATCAGCCGCACCTCCCCTACAATGAAGACATGCCTCTAATAGGTCGGCATCCCTATGACGTGTCAAAAAGTTGCACGGATTTGATCTCCCAGGCATATGTGAACACGTACGATCTGCCGCTCGCCATTGCGCGATGTGGCAATATTTTTGGTGGTGGAGATCTGAACTGGAGCCGTATAGTACCTGGGACGATTCGTGCCCTGCTGGCAAGAGAAAGTCCAGTGATTCGCAGCAACGGGAAATTCATACGTGACTATGTGTATGTGAAGGATATCAGCCGAGCTTATATGCGACTGGCAGAGTGTATCCAGGATCCACAGGTTCGGGGAAATGCCTTCAATTTCAGCCTGGAGCGCCCCATGAATGTACTGGAGATCGTAGATCTGATTCAGAAGTTGATGCACCAAACGGATATCGAACTGGATATTCGTGACAAAGTAAGTTGTGAGATCAAATCCCAGTTTCTGGATTCTACACGTGCCAGGGAAACCCTGCAATGGACTCCTCAGTTTTCCCTGGAAGCCGGTATGCGGGAAACCATTGAATGGTATGAATCTTATTTACAAACCGAGGCTTAATCAGAAGGAGAGATATAGATGATTGATGGCGTACAAATCCATCCTTTGAGACAGATTTGCGATGAGCGTGGCAAAATCATGCACATGCTGCGAGCGGACGCCCCACACTTTGAGCAATTTGGTGAGATTTATTTTTCTGTAGTCTATCCGGGTTCGATTAAGGCCTGGCACCTGCATCACAAACAGGTCCTGAATTATGCAGTTGTATCTGGTATGATCAAATTTGTCCTGTACGATATTCGAGAGAATTCTCCTACCAGGGGTGAACTGCAGGAAGTGTTCATGGGGGAAGACAACTACTGCCTGGTGCGTGTACCAACCGGGGTATATAATGGCTTTAAAGGTTACGGGGGAAAACAATCCATTGTGGCTAACTGTGCTACAGTACCGCACTCGCCGGACGAGATGGAACGGCTGGACCCTTTTGATCCGAGTATTCCATATGACTGGGCTTTGAAACATAGATAGGAAACTATGAATGCATAAACGAAAAATTCTGATTACAGGTGGGCGTGGCATGTTGGCAACTGATCTTGCGGCGTTCTTTTTGGATAAGCCGTTTGATGTTCGATCTGTGGATCGGCATGAGCTGGATATCACCTGTCGCGATCAGGTACAGGCATTTTTTCAGAGCCCTGAACGCCCGGATGTGGTGATAAATACACCCTGTTTGCATGTCGAACCATGTGAGGATGTACCGCAGACTGCGTATGCGATCAATGCCTGGGGACCAAAATTGCTTGCCGAGACATGCCAGCATTTTGGAGCTACACTTATACAGATTAGTACTTGTGGGATTTTTGGTGACACGATATGTGCTTACCATGAATACGACCCGGTTGTGCTGAAAACCTCTTATGCTCGCTCTAAATACGCGGGGGAAAAGTATGTGTCTCGTATTTGTGACAAGCACTACATTTTACGCCTGGGCTGGTTGTATGGAGGGGAGGTGCATCACGCGCGGAATTTTATTGTTGCGCGCTATCGAGAGGCGCTACAAACGGATGTGATGCATAGTGCAGGCGACAAATACGGGTCGCCTACATATACCTTTGACGTGGGTGAAACCCTCCTGTCTCTTTTGGATGCTGACCAGTACGGCGTGTATCATGTATCGAATCAAGGTGGGTGCTCGCGCGCGGAGTATGTGCGGGAGATACTCCATGCATTCGGTCTGGATGTCCCGGTGGAAGAGGTGGACTCCAGCCATTTTCCACGCAAGGCCAATGTGCCGGATTGCGAAATTCTGACGAGTTACAATTTGTCTTACGTCGGAGTGCCCCTGCTGGAACCGTGGAAAGAGGCGCTGGCTCGCTACGTGCATTTGATTAAGAACAAAATATTATAAAATAAAACACTATTAACCGTTATTGTTTCGGTAGATATTTTGGAAAATTAGATACAATTGGACAAGAACATTTTTCCACACTTATTTATTTCAGTTGTTGTCTGTGTTTTTAATGAAGAAAAATATCTTCGGATGTGCCTTGACGGGCTCTTAAATCAAACATATCCGAATGATGGATACGAAATTCTGATCATTGAAAATGCTTCAAAGGATCGTACCCGGGAAATAGGTGAGGCGTATATTCGCTCTTTGCCTCCGAATTCTCCGAATATGCGTATGCTCTGCATTGAACACGTAAATCTGTCGGTATCCAGAAATATAGGAATTCGTAATGCGAGCGGAAATTTTATCGCTTATATCGATGGTGATGCTGTGCCGGAGCCAACCTGGATTGAGGAACTTGTGAAACCTTTGCGCTCAGGAGCTGATTATGTGGGAGGGCGGATCAATCTCCTCAATATAGATTCTAGCGTAGCCAGGTTCCTGCAACGTACTCGCAACCGGCAGTTCTTTGGTCCACACATTTTCGAAGGGCATTTCGTTGGGTGTAATATGGCGTTCCGCAAGGAGATATTTGATAAAGTCGGGGGATTTTATGAAAACTTTGTTGCACGCGGCGATGAGTCTACATTACATGAAAGGATTTGTGGCCGTTTTTCTTATGCTCCTGCTCCAGAGGCAGTTGTCCTTCATGAGCGTCCTGATACGGTAATAAAAAGTGTGCGTACCGAATGGAAGTCTGCTATTTTGTCAAACTTGTGTGCCAAAGCTTCAAAATCTAAAATGCATTGGAAGGTGGTGTTCCTTTTCTTAGAACAGTTCCTCATGACCATTTTTCCTCTTTTGTTATGTATTGTCTGGTTTGCACCAGGGATCTTAAGTCTTCCGTTAGCGCTTACGACATTTGCCGTTATCCGGCGCTTATATTTTCGCCCTCTTAATCGTGCGATAGCGAAAGGACTTATAGGGAATTACGGCTTTTTCAGAGGTTTTTTTGCACATATTCTGTTTTGCTTTAGCTATAATATTCTCTATTTTTTTGGATCTCTTATCAGCCCTTGGCTGTATCGTAACATGAAAATTATTCCTCCTATGACTACAGACTTTAAAGTTCTAAAGGCATTTGTTAATGAGAAGTAATATGTACCTGAATAAACAAGATTTACCATTATCGTCACACCGTTTTCTGTTTTCCGATATAATCGCTACGAGTATATTCTGGTTACCCCTTCTACTAATCGGCAGTTATCTGCTTAGTATTGCAAACGAAACATATGCTCCTTTCCTGGCTGTCTTTTTGTTTGTGGTTTTTGGGCTGATTGTATGTGCTATGGTTTTTTCAAAAGGAGAATACGAATTACGTTCATTTCTTTTGTCTTTTAGTGTTTGTGTCTTAGTGGCAGGTGTGGCACAAAATTACTCATTAATCACTTTCGGTGAATTGCAATCTACGCGTGACGCCGCAAACTCTTTTTTCCCGCTCATTTCGGAATCGCCCCCTTTTACAACTATGCAGGATATACCTGTTAATTTTAATTCTCCCCTGGCTATTTTAATTTGGCAGAGAATTTATGCCTTGGCATGGTTGCTTGGGATGAAGTTTGGGCTTTATACGGGAGTCCTTTGTAATGCTTTTGTTGTAGGCTTGTCTGGTGCTACAACCGTGGCTGTAGCCAGGGAGGTATTTGGAAATGATCACTTGAGACTGAGGCGTCTTAGTATCCTGGTATCATGTTGTGGTCTGTTCTGGCTTTTTGGTGCTATCTTAATACGTGATTGCTTTATCTTGTTTATAAATGTTATGGTTCTATGGAGATGGGTTGTCTGGATGAATAGGCCGTCTGTAAAAAATTTTATTTTCGGCATAGTCATTACAGGAATTGCAAGTTACGCAACCTTTTATCTTCGACAGAAGGCCGTAGTTCTGTTTGGATTATTTTTTATGATGTCAGTTATTGTTAGGATACGGCATATGGATTCGAAATTCCAAAAACCTGTTTTCGTAATCGTTATAACTCTTGGTATTTTGCTTGGATTTGGCTATATACGTCAATTTTCTGATATTTCGCTAAATTACAAATCGCAGGTAAGTGAGAATTACTTAGAGCATATAAAAGATCATGCAACGGAAGATTCACTAGGAATGAAATTGGTTGTGAACCAACCTTTACCAATAAAGTTAGTGCTTGGCTGTGCCACGATGGCCATAAGTCCCATCCCAATTTGGTGTTCACTTAAGTTTGGCGCAAGTGAGTATCATTTAATAAAAAATTTTAATGGCATCTACCAGATAATAATTATGCCTTTAGTTATTGGCGGAATATTCATGGTGTTCCATAGAATGTATGGTCGCCAAAAAAATCAAATTGCTGATTCTCTGTTTTATCTTGCTATTTATTCATTAGTTGGAATCTTGTCAGTGGTTGCTACATCATTGGAGCAACGACATTTTGTGCCATTTCTCCCAGCTTTATTAATTCTTGCGGTATTACCTGACATAAGAGAAACCGGTACTTTGCGGTTATTACGTAAAATTTCACTTATGTGGTATGCTATTGTAATATTGGTGCATGTGGGGTGGTTATTACTAAAATTGTAAAACTATTCGCATAAAGTTTGGCTGTTGATGTATAGGAATTTCAATAATTGTTAATAATATTTTAAATTCGTTTTATGTTTTCTATTAAGGTGAAATCACGATCAAAGTTTTAATTTTTGTGACACAGTTTTATCAACTTAATGGTGCAGAGCGCCTTGCTGTGGAACTGGCAGAAGAGTTGAATCACCTCGGGATCCATGCTGATATTCTGAGTATGTATACTGAGGATCTATATGGTGTAAAAGAGATAAAGACTTCCCTCTTGGCAAGAGGTATTCGTAGAGTGTTTTTCCTCGGGTTGAGAATCCATCCGCCGATTATTAGTATGATCCCTGCGATAGTACAACTCAGGAACTTACTGCGTGAGGAAAAGTATGACATTATTGAAACTTCCAATATTTCTCCGACAGTTCTTGCGGCTTGGGCCACATGGGGACAGCGAACTAAGCATTTAGTCGGTTTGCACTGTGTATATAGCAAAGATCGTGAGAATTCACTATACCACCGCTTTTGGCGATTTTCTGTTCGTTGCAACTCTCAGATTCGTTTTTATGGTATATCAAATTTTGTTACGGGCAGATGGATCAGCTATTTTAATACATCTCTGTCGTACTGCCGGACTATTTATAACGGTATTTCCCGGGAGTACTTTGAAGTGAGTTCGGCAAGAAGTGATGTACGCCAGGAATTAGAAATATCAGATCAAGGAAGAATTATTATCTATGTTGGACGGTTGGTAAAGGAAAAAGGTATTGATACGCTTTTTGAAGCAGTCTGTCCACTTTTGCAAGAAAATGATTGTTATCTTTTATATATAGGTCTTTCCTATTTGAATGTATGTGGCTCTGATGAATTAGTTAAACTCATAAAAAAGAAAACAGAAGATGCTGGAGTACAAAAGCGTGTAAAGTTTCTTGGATTTCGTAAAGACACGGCGAGATTAATGGCATCATCCGATATTCTTGTGCATCCTGCTCAAACTGAAGGCTTTGGTCTTGTTCTTGTTGAAGCAATGGCAACTGGGTTGCAAGTAGTGAGTAGCAATGTTGATGGAATTCCAGAAGTGCTGAAGGAGACTGATTCGATAATGGTCCCCCCTGATTGCCCTGACACGTTACGTAAGGCAGTTCTCGAAGTACTACAAAGAACTCCGGAAGCAATGGAGAACGCTATTTCAAAAGGACGTATACGGGCAGAGGAATTTCGAGTGGAACGGCGAACTAAAGAAATGATTACACTTTTTGAAAATATGCTTACTGGTGATTTTTGATGAAGAGATTACGACACTGGTATACTCATTCCTGTTTAGTACTCTCTGCATAAGACACCATTCATTTCTTTGATACCATTATGATTTTGTTCGTTAAAAAAGTACATAATCTTTTAAGGGTGTCGCTGTGGTAAATCTGATTCTTTACAACATACTTGGTTCTGGTAAATATTAAAATGAAAGGCTTGAGGTGTGTCGATAATAGAAGTATGAATAGAAAAAAGTATTTTTATTTTCTTACGTTTTTTATAATTAGCATAATTTTATTTTGCTTCTCCCTGTTTTATACATTTCCTTTTTTTTAGTAGTTAATAAACAGCCTACAGGTGAAGTTGATGTGATTCTCAACCTCTCAGGTGATTTTGGGCGAGTAGTGTATACTGCTGAGCTTGCTCACCGTTACCCAAAGGCACAAATCCTGATAACCTGGGCTGAAATACCTTTTAACAGTAAGATACTTGAAGAGGCTGGGGTAGAATTCCCTCTAAATAAAGATGTAATGCGTAAATTGCTTATTGTAAAAGGTGTCGAAGATCACAGGATAGGTGTAATTGGTAAATGGCTGACTTCCACTTTAGAAGAGGCCCTCACTCTCCAAAAGTACTGGCAGAGTAATAGCTTTAATAAACTGCTGGTGGTTACTTCTCCTGTACATTCCCGCAGGGCAAAATTCACATTCCAGGAGATATTTAAAGATACAGATGTGGAAATTTCTGTTCTATCTGATCCTTACGATCCGTTTAACCCTGGTAAGTGGTGGAAAGATGAGGGTAGTTTATTAAATGTAGTTTCAGAAGGGTTAAAAATATTACTGTATCGTTACAAATTTGTTACAGAAAATTTCTAAAAAACATTGGGGTTTGGGGCATCGCCTCAATAAAAAGAAGCCTATTTATAGCACCTATGCATTAACTAATCAGTTTGTTGTTATCATTAGACTTATACCAATTTAAGCAATTTATTGTATCTGCGCGCTAGTTGAAAACTATGAACTTAAGAAACCCTCTAAGCTATTACCGTTTAGCACATTTTTTTTATAAAAGGCGCGTACCCATAATTCCAATAGTGATTACTATGACCGTTCGTCTTTTATTTTCCTGCTGGTGTCCTGCAACGGCAATAATTGGAAAGAATACCAGTCTTGGCTATGGTGGGTTAGGTGTAGTGATTGGTTCAAAAGCAATTATTGGTAATAATGTTGAATTAGGATCTGGCGTAGTTGTTGGCGGCAATGCTACAGAGGCTGGAGATCCTGTTATTGAAGACGATGTCTACATCGGTGCTGGCGCTAAGATACTTGGTCCAATTCGTTTAGGAAAGGGGTGCTTGGTGGCCGCTAATGCAGTCGTAGTCAAGGATGTTTCCTCTGGTTGCGTTGTTGGAGGAGTACCCGCCAAGGTTCTAAAAGAAGAAATTGACATAAACAGTTTTCTTTATCACCGGCAGAAGAGGAGAAATACATAGTAGTTTTTTTGTAATGCCAGATTGATAAGTGGCGCCTTGTAGTTCTAATTATGCAGAAAAAATATGTACAAGGCCGGGATGTTCCCATTTTTCTATTATGATCTCGCGAATACATATATCTCTTTAAAAATTATAATGAGAGAATGTAAAAGTATATTAAAGGAGTTACATGTATGTGCGGCATACTTGGTATGTTAAATAAGAAGTACAACATTGACGAAGCGACTAGACACCGTTTCAATTCTGCGTTGAAAACTATTAATCACCGGGGACCAGATGATCATGGTGAACTTGCTATAGATAGAACTCTTTTAGGACATGCAAGGTTGAGTATCCTTGATATTTCTCGTTCAGGTCATCAGCCAATGACAGATATCAATGTTCCTAATCACATTGTCTACAACGGAGAAATTTATAATTATAAGGAAATAAAAACTCAAATTGCCTCAAACTCCTATCGTTCGGAGACGGATACGGAAGTCGTTTTGCGAGCATATTGTAAATGGGGGGAAAAGGCATTTGCTTGCTTCAATGGAATGTTTGCTTTTGCAATTCTCGATGAAAAACAACAACTCTTGTATCTAGTCAGAGATCGCTTTGGGATTAAACCACTTTATATATATGAAGATAAACACACTTTAGTTTTTTCGTCAGAAATTAAAGCGATCAAAAAGTGCCTTCTGTTATCTCTTGAATTAAATTATGAAGCGCTTCACGAGTGGCTCTACTACGGAAATACTTTAGGAGAAAGAACATTATTTAAGAACGTAAAAAAACTTTTGCCGGGGAGTTATTACAAGATTAACTTGAGGACTGGGGAGGGCTCGCAATACTTTTACTGGAAGCCAGAAATGCTCTTGGGGCCTGAAGCGCCATTACAAACTGAATATGAACTTATTAATACAACTCGTGATCTGCTGGAATCGGCAGTGAAAAGGCAACTTGTCAGTGATGTGCCGGTCGGTATTTTTCTTTCCGGAGGGATTGATTCTTCAGCCATTACCGCCTTTGCTTCACGACATTACGCTGGAGTAATTAACACATATTCCGCGGGTTTTGATTATGAAAATGGTATTAATGAATTACCTAAAGCCAGATTAATCGCAGAGCGCTATAAAACAAACCATCAAGAAATTCATATCAGCGGGCAGGATGTGCCGCATATTATTGAGACACTAATAGACCATCATGATCTCCCTTTTTCTGATGCAGCAAATATTCCTCTTTACTTAATATGTGGCAAAGTAAATGGTTCTTCGAAGGTTATTCTTCAGGGGGATGGGGGTGATGAAATATTTGGTGGCTATAGACGTTATAATACGCTTTATTGGCGTGCTCTTTGGCAACCATTTATTAAGATGGTAACTTTTCTTAACAACATTCGTCAAAAAAAAGGCTCTTATTATTCTAGACGTAGATACTTAAATGCCTTAAGTGAGAATGACTTTGCCGTGCAGATGGCTCTTTTATTGACAGTTGAAGATGTACAAAATAATCCATTAAAAATATTCTCAAAAGAGTCAAGAAAACTTGTATCCATGGGGGATCCGTTTCTTCGTTACAGGCGGTGTCATGAACGGTTTTCTGGGCTTGATCCTGTTCATGAGATGTTAATGACAGACACACAAATAATTCTACCAGATATTTTTCTTGAAAAAGTTGACAGAGCTACAATGGCGTTCAGTATTGAAGTGCGGGTGCCTTTTCTTGATCACGATTTAGTTGACTATATATTGCCGCTTCCCGGTAAAATTAGAATTAAAAAGTCAAAGAAGAAATTTTTACTAAAAAAAGCTTTAAGTGGTTTAGTCCCTGATGAGATTCTTTATGGGCCTAAAGTTGGTTTTAGCGTTCCTTTTGGGTATTGGTTAAAAACATCCCTTAAGAAATATTTTATTGAAAGAATTGAAGAATTACAAAAAAAAGGATCCGGACTGCTTGATTATGATAACATAAAGTTTTTGCATAGAGAACATTGTGAAGGACGAAGGAATCATGAATTCCTGCTCTGGAAAGTTCTAAATATTTCTATTTGGGCTAATAAAAATAGATTTTAACTATGTCTTTAAAATCAAAGGAGAATATTGGAATTAAACCCTGTACACGGATATTACTTGTAGGGCCTTTGCCACCTCCGGTTGGTGGCACGACTACTTCGTTCTATGAATTAGTAGAGGGTATTTCCAGTGATACCTCTATTAATACTTTTGTTATAAATGTTTCTAGATCGCAGCAGAAAAGTCTACTTGCTAATTTTGTGATTGGAATGTCGTGTCTAATAAGAAGTGTTGTCAAAATTCCATTAGTCGATGTTGTTGCTCTGAATCTTTCTAATGAGGGGTTTCTCGTTTTTGGCACACTGATATCTTATGTCTGTAAATTGTTTAATATACCAATTCTTTTTAGAGTGTTTGGTGGTTCTCTGGATATATATTGGGAAAATTGTGGTATTTTAAAACAAGCTTTTTTACGTAGACTTTTTCATAGTGGCAACATACTCCTACAAACAAAACTACTAACTGATTATTTCAGTGTGAAATTTCCTGAAGCTAAGATTCATTGGTTTTCTAACAGCAGGGTTATACAGGAAATCGGGAGCGAACCGAAATATTTCCAAAAATTCCGCTTCATTTATATTGGGCGAATTGATAGTAAAAAAGGTATTTTTGAAATTATTGAAGCATCTAAAAAATGTGACCCAACAAGTGTTGAAATCCATTTATTTGGACCACTGGTGGGCAACATCACTTTGGCTGACTTTGATGCCAATCCTATTATTACATATAAAGGAATTGTTCCCTATGATCAAATTTATGAGACCCTGCAAGAATACGATACGCTCTTACTTCCAACTTATTATGAAGGTGAAGGTTATCCAGGCGTTATCCTTGAAGCGTTAGTATGTGGAGTTCCTGTAATTTCTACCCTGTGGAGATCAATACCGGAGATTATAACTCATGAATCTAATGGCATTCTCGTTCCTCCAAAGGACATACCATTATTGTGTCAAAGCATGTTACGTTTAGTTAACGACCGTGTGTTTTTTCAAAAATTAAAAATGGAAGCCATAAAAACCGCATCTCGGTTTGATAATAAAATTTGGAACAAACGCTATGTAAAACACTGCCTAAATGCTATCGTTAATAAAAAAATATAGTTATTTTTTTTTGGGGACCTTAAAGAAATTAATGTGGTGATATATGTGTGGAATATCTGGCGCTATTTCAAATAATCAAAGTTTTATTTCTGAATTTTTGAAGAAATCAGAAACGGCTCAAATACATAGGGGACCAGACTATCAAGGGAGAGAAATTGTTGGTGTTGGTGACTGGTTAATCGGTCTCGGACATCAACGTTTGTCTATTCTGGATCTAAGCGAATCAGGGAAACAACCAATGTGGTCCGCATCATCTAAAACTGTAATAGTTTACAATGGAGAGGTCTACAATTATAAAGAGTTAAAAAAAACGTCTCTGGATTTCACCGCTAAAAGTTCGACTGATACTGAAATAGTAATTCAGATTCTGGAGAAATTTGGGATTCAAACGGCGCTAAATCAATTTAATGGAATGTGGGCTTTTGCATGGCTCAATACTGATGAAAAAAAACTTTATCTTGCTAGAGATCGGGCAGGAATAAAGCCACTCTATTATACTATTCAAGATAGCGGTATTTATTTTTCTTCAGAAATAAAAGGTATTCTAAAGGGGATTGGTTCAACGTTTGCCATTAATCTTGAGGTTATTAGCGAATATATTTGTCAATCATTACAAGGCTCAACAGATCAAACATTTTTTGAAGGCATAAACATCATTCCAGCAGGACATTTTGCTGAAATTGATTTGTCCGGTTCTGACCTTAATATAAATCTAATAAAATACTGGGATGTACTTGATGCAAAATTGTCATCTGATTTGTCAGGTATTGAAGCCCGTTCTAAATCGCTATTTTTCGATGCAATAATGCTAAGGATGCGCAGTGATGTGCCTGTTGGGGTTACATTATCAGGCGGTGTTGATTCATCGGCCATTTCCGCCGTCATGAAAAATTTCTTGGCTGAAGAGCAGCAGTTAAATATCTTATCAGTTGTCTCTCCAGGCTCAGATCACGATGAGTCTGAGTTTATAGACATCATGGCTGAGCATCTACAGAACAAGGTTTACAAGGTTCAACTGGGATGGAATCCTAAAGACACAATGACTCTTATGAAAAAAGCGACTTGGAATAATGATTCACCATTAGGGAGTTTTTCTAATGTTGCTCATTATTTGCTAATGAAAAAAGCCAGTGAATTAGGAATAACGGTTATTCTAAGTGGGCAGGGGGCTGATGAATTACTATGCGGATACAAAAAGTATCTTGGGTTTTATTTACAGTTTTTGCTTAGAACTAAAAAATATTTCAAAGTCATCCTGGTAATTACAGGATTCCTATTGAACCGCAGTGTCATTACACAATTTAATTTTCAAGAAGCAAAGCGTTACTTACCTTCGCTTTGGCATAAAAAAGATATTGATATTCGTGGAAGTAAGTTAAAATCTTATCATTATAAACAATTGGGCTTGACTGGCAAACAAACGATGCAGGAACGCCAGGCTGATGATTTGAGAAAATACTCAGTGCCTTTTTTAACGCATTATGAAGACAGAATGTCTATGGCCTGGTCTCGTGAAATAAGATTGCCCTTTCTCGATTATCGTCTGATGGAGTTGTTTGTTAATCTACCAACTGCTTATAAGCTCAAAAATGGTTGGACTAAGTATGTTTTCAGGAAGGCAATTGAAAACATCTTACCTAAACAAATCACATGGCGCAGGGATAAACAAGGATTTGTCATACCTCAGGAACAGTGGCTAAAAAAAGAATTAAAAGAGGAAATACTGAAGTTGTTTTCAGAAGATGCCTTAATATTTAAGTACCAGATTATTAATAGAGAGGCATTACTTCAGAAATATGTGGATTACTGTCAGCAAAAAGATCATAAAGGTAACGTTTGGTATAGAGAAATATTTAATCCTATGGCTCTTGAAATATGGCTACAGGTTAATCACCAATATATCGATAGCACCGTATAAATAATTGACCAAAAAAAGTGAGTAAGGTACGAATTAAAAAGCTCAGAATTAAGTTACTTACATTTTTTCGACTTGGCTTAATAAATATTGTCATTGTACTCGTTTATCGTGTTCTTAAACGAATTGGCTATTATCGATATCGGCTTTTGATTGGCTTGCCACTGGAAGGATCACTCTATAGTGATGAAGCAATGCTAACCGATAAAAGTGTATTGTTGTATTATTTTTTATATCATAAAATGGAAGTATCATCACCGCCAGATTGGTTTGTCAATCCCTGGAGTGGTTCGAGATATGAGAATGTTAGCTGCCATTGGTCAGATATACCGGACTTTGTACCGGAACTGGGTGATATTAAAACAGTTTGGGAGGCTTCGCGTTTTGATTGGTTGCCGAAAATGGCGTGGGCTTATCAACAAGGTGATACCGAATCTTTGAAAAGATTAGAGTTCTGGTTGCGGGACTGGGCTATCCGTAACCCAGTGAATGGGGGAATTAACTGGAAGTGCGGGCAGGAGGCCTCATTGCGTTGTCTTAATTTGCTGGTGGGTGCATTGGCTATTAATCGTGTTTTTGAAGATCCACCGCATCCGGCTTTTTTAAAGTTACTTTATATCCATTTGCAAAGAATAGTACCGACTGTCTATTATGCCATGGCGCAGGATAACAATCACGGTATCAGTGAAGCAGCGACACTGTTTATTGTTGGACACTATTTGTCTAAGAATGGGAACAGGGAGCAAATAGAACAAGGAAGCAAGTGGGCACGCAAGGGGCGGTATCGGTTGGAGAATCGAGTTGCACACCTGATATTAGCAGACGGCAGCTTTTCCATGCATTCAGTGACCTATCATCGTTCGATACTGGATGTTTTGTCTTTGACGGAATTGATGCGCTCTCGACTCAAAATTTCTGAATTCAGTGACACATATTACAGTCGAGCAAAATTGGCGGTTAAATGGTTTTATGGAATGATGGATATTCAAAGTGGTGATGCTCCAAACCTGGGATCTAATGATGGTACCCACCTGTTCAATCTTGACGGAACACCTTATAGAGATTTTAGACCAAGTCTACAATTAGCTTCGGCTTTATTCTTAAAGAGAGCAATATGGGTAGAAGAGGTTACCCATCCTTTACTTGATCTATTTTCAATAGATCTCAATAATCTTGCGCCACTTAAGGCAACTTCGTCGAAACTTTTCTCTGAAGGGGGATTTGCAAGGATTAATCATGAGGCAGGGTTTGCTATGTTACGTCTCCCCGTTTATAGCTTTCGACCCAGCCACGCCGATGCCTTGCATTTGGATGTGTGGTATAATGGTGTAAATTGGATCAGGGATGCTGGCTCTTATAGTTATAACGTAGATGATACTAGCCTGGAGTACTTTCCTGGAACAGAGAGTCACAGTACAGTATGCTTTGATGGGCATGATCAGATGCCCAGGTTGGGGCGCTTTTTGTTTGGCGCATGGTTAAAGCCAGATGTGCTTGAGTTTGATGCACAAAAAGGTTATGTTAAAAGTGGATATACTGATTATTTAGGTTCACATCATACCAGAGAGTTACGTCGTGCGGCGAATGGATGGCGTGTGGTTGATGATCTGGGTGGATTTAAGAAGGAAGCTGTCATTAGATGGCGGTTAGCACCTGAAAAGTGGCTCTTGGATGGACAGGCCCTGTCATGTGACAGTGTGAAACTTGAAATTAATACTGAAATCGCAGTTGTATTGAAATTAACTGAGCAGTTTGAATCTCGCTACTACTTGCAGAAAAAGTTGATTCCCGTATTGGAAGTGATCTGTCACCAACCTGGGAGAGTAGTAACTCATATTCAGCTGGCTTAAAAAAACACTGATATCTAAAAAAGAAAAACTAAACAATACATAAATTATCAATATCAGAATTAAATAAACAATATACTAAGGCAAAAATGACAAATCAATAACAGTACGACCTTGAAGACCGAGTTTTTTATTTTTTTGGATTTCTAATTTTTGACCGAAAGTGAGCGTTTTTGGTCAAGTTCTCTTTGTATATGCGAATTCTCTATTTTCATCAGCATTTTTCCACACCATCAGGTTCAACCGGTACTCGTTCCTATGAAATGGCGCGCGCATTGGTAACGGCAGGACATGAAGTAACGATGGTTTGTGGCAGCTATCTAGATGGTAATACCGGGCTTGAAAGCGCTTTCAAAGATGGTAAGCGTAGCGGAACAGTGGACGGTATCCGTGTCATAGAATTGGCGTTGGAGTATTCAAATCATGATAGTTTCATCAAACGAAGCAGTATTTTTTTTAAATTTGCCGTGCGTAGCATAGGAATTGTATTTAAAGAACCGTGTGATTTGGTTTTTGCGACAAGTACTCCGCTTACAGCCGGGCTACCTGGTATCTTCGCACGTTGGTTAAAAGGGAAGAGATTTGTTTTTGAGGTGCGTGATCTCTGGCCTGAATTACCTCGGGAGATGGGTGTTATTACAAATCCGATTACCCTATGGCTGATGTCCCTGTTGGAGCGGGTAAGTTATCGCTCTGCTCATGCTTGTATAGGTTTGTCACCAGGAATTGTGGATGGGATTCGACGCTGTAGCGGTAAAGATAAGCCGATAACTATGGTCCCCAATGGTTGTGATTTAGAGTTGTTTTCTAAAAACAATATTGCAAAACGGCCACATGGTATTAATGAAAGCGATCTGATGGCCGTGTTTACCGGAGCACATGGTATTGCTAATGGATTGAACGCGGTGTTGGACGCAGCAGAAGTGCTTAAACGGCAAGGATATAATAATATTAAACTGGCTTTCATCGGTGATGGTAAATTAAAGCCCCAGCTAATGGAATGCGCAAAGCAAAAGGGACTTGATAATTGCTTGTTCCTGGATCCTGTACCAAAAACCGAACTGGTTGGGTATTTGAAAGTTGCGGATGTAGGTTTAATGGTATTAGCAAATGTTCCGGCATTTTACTATGGAACATCGCCAAATAAGTTTTTTGATTACTTATCGGTTGGCTTACCGGTAATCAATAATTATCCAGGTTGGTTGGCAGACATGATCAATGAGCATAAATGTGGTGTGGCTGTTTCACCCGATGATCCAAATGCTTTTGCTGAAGCATTGATCTATTTATATAAGAATCCTGAGAAAAGAAAAGAAATGGGTGATAATGCTATAAAGTTGGCCTTATCTGATTTTGATCGTACTTATCTTGCTGATCAATTTGTTCGGTTTTTAGAAAAAATTGTTTCACCTGAATTAAAAGAAATTAAATAGTGATAAAAAGTTTTTGAATGTTATCAGTAATACTGAAAGTGTCTTTATTGCTGAACAGAAACAAAAGAAACAACCAATAGGCTTATTATTATGTTTAAGTATTATTTTGCTCTTGCTGCGGTTTTTGGTAGAGTGATTTCTTTTGGTTTAACCGGATGGATATATTGTAAATGAATAAAATAGAATTTAATGATAGAGTTTGATTGATATGTTTTATGGATTCAAAAAAAATTAAATTATTTTCTGCCTTAAAAAGGATTTTTGACCTTATTACTGCCTGTTTTAGTTTACTCATCCTCTTTCCATTTCTGCTAAGTATAGGAGTTCTGGTACGTATGAAAATAGGTAGTCCGATTTTCTTTAAGCAACAAAGGCCAGGATTGAATGGGAAACCATTTTGTATTTATAAGTTTCGTACAATGACGACAGAAAAAGACAAGAAAGGCAATATTTTACCTGATGAAAAACGCCTGTTGCCTTTTGGGAAATTTTTGCGTGCGACCAGCATTGACGAACTTCCTGAGTTGTTCAATGTATTAATGGGACATATGAGCATGGTGGGGCCAAGACCGCTTCTTATGCAATATTTAGAAAGATATACACCAACGCAGGCGAGAAGGCATGAGGTTAAACCGGGAGTTACAGGTTGGGCGCAGATAAAAGGGCGCAACTCTATCTCATGGGAAGAGAAGTTTGATTTGGATGTATGGTATGTGGATAATCATGATTTTAAGTTGGACTTGAAAATATTGTTACTAACATGTTGGTATGTCCTATGTAGAAGAGACATTAATGCGGATAATTGTGCCACTATGCACGAATTTAATGGAGAGAAAACTATCTAAGAAAATAGTTATGGATGATAGATTTAAAGATTGGGAACTTCCCTGCTTAGAGGAAGGAAAGCCGAATAAATATAATTGGTTAGTACAAAATCTAGCTGGTTTCAGCTTAGGTTACAAAACTGATATTGGTGCTTTTACATACATAAATGCAAAATTTAAAGTAGTTATAGAAGATTTTGTTCAAGTCGGTTCACATTGTTCTATTTACTCTATATCAACTATTGATAATAAAAAGGGAATGGTTAGATTGAAGAAAAATTGTAAAATTGGATCCCATAGTGTTCTTATGCCTGGTGTGACTATTGGAGAAAACTCGATAGTAGGAGCTTTTAGTTTTGTTGATAAAGATATTCCAAATAATGTTGTTGCCGTTGGAGTGCCGGCAAAAGTTATGAGGGAAATCAAAAAAGCAGAAACACTTCATTGATTCTAAATGCATTATACCATCTTGTGAAAAATATCTTATCAACATGAATAAACGTATTTATTTGTCGTCCCCTCATATGGGAGACCAGGAATTTGCTTTTGTAAAGGAAGCATTTGAGACTAATTGGATAGCTCCTGTCGGCCCACATGTGGATGCATTTGAGAAGGAATTTTGTGAATTAACAGGTTCTCCGCATTCCGTTGCACTAAGCTCAGGAACAGCAGCTATCCATCTTGCATTAATTTTGCTAAATGTTCAGCAAGGTGATGAAGTAATATGCTCTTCTTTTACGTTTGCTGCCAGTGCTAATCCGATAGTCTACCAGGGAGCAACTCCGGTATTTGTTGATAGTGAAACAGCTACCTGGAATATGGATGCAGCTTTTCTTGAAGAGGCAATTCAAGGAAGAATCAAAAATGGCAAAATTCCCAAGGCTGTAATCCTGACTCATTTATATGGCCAAAGTGCTGATATTGATTCCATCTTAGATGTATGTAAAAAGTACAATATACCGTTAATTGAGGATGCGGCAGAATCGGTGGGTGCTTATTATAAAGGGAAACATACTGGTACTTTAGGTGAGTTTGGAGTTTTCTCTTTTAATGGTAATAAAATTATTACCACATCGTCTGGAGGGATGTTAGTGTCAGACAATGAAGAACTAATTAAGAAGGCTAAATTTCTCTCTACTCAGGCAAGAGACGCGGCACCACATTATCAACATTCGCATATAGGCTATAACTATCGACTGAGCAACGTTCTTGCTGGGGTTGGACGGGGGCAACTTCTTGTTCTTAAAGATAGGGTAAAGGCACGCAGGGCTAATTTTGAGTTTTATAAAAAAGAACTGGGTGCATTACCTGGTATTGAGTTTATGCCTGAGGCCGATTTCGGAAGGAGTAATCGTTGGTTGACATGTTTCTCTATAGAACCCTCTGAACTTGGCGTAACGAGAGAAATGATTCGTTTAGCCCTGGAGTCTGAGAATATAGAAGCACGTCCTGTCTGGAAGCCTCTGCATTTGCAACCAATTTTCAAAGATTATCCCTATTACGGTTCCTGTGTAGCAGAAGATCTATTTGATAAAAGTCTGTGTTTACCATCAGGTTCGAACCTTTCCAGGGAAGATCTTAGGAGGGTAGTAAATATTATTCATAAAGTTTATCCGGTTAAATAGCTTGGGGGTTGTTGATTGGTTTTTGTATATCGATCATAGAATTACATATAATTTTAAAGTGTAAATAATGAAAAAGAAGAGCTTACTAATTATTGTTGATATCTGCTTAATTTGCATATTGTATTTTACTGCCTTTCTTTTAAGGTTTGAGTTTAAAGGTGCTTTAGAATATGCTCATTTTATTTATACCTCATTGCCAATTATTATTATCATAACAATTGGGGTATTCATCAGAATGGGAATGTATAATGCTGTATGGCGATATGCAAGTGTAGATAGTTTCGTTATGATTCTGAAAGCTGTTACAATTAGCGTTCTTATTGCTGTTGTACTTGTTTTCTTTTTTCAGACATATAGAATGCCTAGAAGCATATTTATTATTTATTGGTTGCTGTTTTTATTAGGGACCGGAGGTGTGCGTTTTAGCACGAGAGTTTATAGATATTATTTTGTCCTTAAAAGAGGGAGAGGGCGTAGAGTATTGATATACGGCGCAGGATCTGCAGGACAAATGATAGCAAAAGAGATGAGGTATGACCCTTTGCTTGGATATTGTCCCATTTGTTTTGTAGATGACGATCCAAACAAGATTGGAAGGAGTATACATAGCCTTCCTATTTATTCTGGAAATACTGATTTGGATGAAATAATTAGAGAAAATAATATTGAAGATGTTTTAATTGCAATCCCTTCTACATCTGGTGTAAAAGTAAGAAATATAATTGAGAGTTGCAAGGCGTCACAGGTAAAATTCAAAACACTGCCTAGCTTGTCGGAGATAGTTGGTGGCAGTGTAAGTGTTAATCAAATAAGAGAGATAGAGATTGATGATCTTTTGAAGCGTGCGCCAAAGGATTTAGATAGGCGTCGCATTAATAGCTTTATTGATGGTAAATCGGTTTTAATAACTGGTGCAGGCGGTTCTATTGGGTCTGAATTATCAAGACAAATAGCAGAATGTAACCCTTCAATTGAAATGTTAGTTGATAATAATGAGCATGGATTATATCTAATTGATTCTGAGTTGAATGGAAATAATAACGCAGTGGAATTTCATGCAATCCTGGAAAGCGTAACAAAACCTATTTGTACGGAAAATCATTTGAGGAGATTTAATACAGACATAATCTTTCATTCTGCTGCTTACAAACATGTTTCACTTGTTGAGATAAATCCATGTGTGGCGATGATCAATAATGTACTGGGTACACTTAAAACCGCAAAACTGGCAGACAAGTATAAGGTGGAAAAGTTTGTCTTAATATCAACGGATAAAGCGGTCCGACCTACAAGTGTGATGGGTGCTACCAAAAGGGTGTGTGAATTATACATTCAAAACTTTAATAAGATAAGTAATACCGATTTTATCGCAGTCAGGTTTGGTAATGTGCTTGATAGCTCAGGTAGTGTAGTGCCAAAATTTAAGCAGCAAATAAAAGAAGGTGGTCCGGTAACAGTAACGCATCCTGATGTTACCCGTTATTTTATGCTTATACCTGAGGCCGTTCAGCTTGTGATGCAGGCTGCCAGTCTGGGGAAAGGAGGGGAAATATTTATATTGGATATGGGAGAGCCAGTAAATATAGAAAATATGGCAAAAGACATGATAAGGATGATGGGCTTTGGTCCTGAAGATGTGAAAATTAAATATTCTGGGTTAAAACCCGGAGAAAAACTTTATGAAGAGCTGTTAATAGATGAATCCGAAAAGGATACAAAATATGAGAGCATCACAATCGCGGGTGTTACCAATGTCAATTGGGAAGAATTTAATAGTGATATAGAAGAGCTTTTACACTTTGCAGATAAGGAAAATATTGATGGTGCCATACGAGTGCTGAAAAAACTAGTTCCAGAGTACAATCCACAGAATAAAGTATATGAGACAATATTGACAAAACAGTAACTATTGAATTAGTGTTTCGGTTTAGAGTTTTTTAAGCTATTAAAATAAATTCAAAAAAAGCAATGCAGCTTTATTAATCCACATAAGCCCTATTTCATTGTTGTTGAACATAGGCATATACAACGCGCAATTTATAAGGCTGTCCACAGGATGTATTGTCTTCAATAATAACATACCATACTTAACCTCTATGATTCTTTGGAAAATATCATGGATGCCTGCCTCTTGACTGATTCCTGAAAATTTATGCCATGCCCAGTGTAGTTCAATATATGAGTTTTTTCTTGTTGCTTTGATTGTAGAAAGTGTCTTCGTAATAGAAATCTCTGGAATTTTCAAATCTTTTATCCTGGCACTTGTAACCCAGGCCAGAAATGTGTTTTTCGGCTAAGGTTATTTGCTCAGGATACACCAACAAATCAATGTCTCCGTATGGTCTTGCCGCCGAGTCAGAATATACGGTCCTCGCCAGTGCCGGTCATTTTAAGACTACATTCAGAATTCTTCAATAAGTAAGAAATCATTGGCTTTTTTCTGCATATTTTATAATATTGATATAGTAAACAAGTTAAATAAAAAGAAGACGTAATCACTGTATAGATTTTCAGATTCTGATTATATTGTTTTATCAGAATCAAATTGTATGAGTAAATGAATATCGTAAGTTTAAATAATGCTATATGGCTTTAATAATAGCAGTACAGGTGGGTACCATCCAACGTTCCTGTGTTAAAATGTTCAAAAGATCACTAACATACTGATTATGCTGTTAAAACATATTCCAAAAAAGACAATACTCCTTTTATCAGGTGATATTATTTTTATTATTCTGTCTATAGCGGTAGCTTATTATGTAAGGTTGGGCAGGTTTGACTTATTATCAAATTTCACTGGCGCGTCTATTATAACACTCACCATACATATATTTACTTTCTATATATTTGACATTTATAGTTTCAAGTATAAATTTACAACTATAAATTATTTTCTAAAATTGCTACTTGCTGTTGCTGTTGGGAGTACGCTTGTGGCCTTGAGCTTTTATCTTATTCCTCATTATCAATTTGGAAGAGGTATATTTTTTATTAAAATAATTTTTCTTACTATCTTCATGTATTTATGGAGGGCTGCTTTTGAGTCTTTTCTATTAAACAAAGGTAACAAAAAAAATGTTGGAATAATGGGAGTTGGAGTTTCCGGACAAACTATCTGTAGATTGCTTCGTAAGAACACTAACTATAATATAGTCGGTTTTTTTGACGACAATCCGAAATTGCATAATCAAACTGTTGAGCAATATTCTATTCTGGGTAATAGCCGTAATTTAAGAGATATGGCAACAAGAGGTGAAATAGATGTTGTTGTGGTTGCAATTACACAAGAGAAAAGAAGTGAATTATTTAAAAATATACTCTCTGTGAAGATGTCTGGTATTGAAGTTTATGATATGCCTTCACTATATGAAGAATTGTCAGGAAGGGTTCCAGTAAAGCATATAAGGGATTCATGGTTTATATATGTAGCATTATCAGGGATAAAAAGGAGTATATTCACTCAGAGAATCGAACGTATTGTGGATGTGATATTCTGTGTACTGGGCCTTATTGGATCGCTGCCGGTAAGCTTAATTACTATTGTTCTGATAAAGCTTGGTTCAAAAGGGAGTATTTTTTATATACAAGACAGAGTTGGACATAATGGAAAGATATTCAAGTTGATTAAATTTCGCTCAATGAAGCCGGATGCAGAAGCAAATGGTGCCGTGTGGGCAAAAGAAGGTGATCTAAGAGTGACGAAAATAGGAAGAATTATAAGGAAATTAAGAATTGACGAGATGCCTCAAATGTGGAATGTGCTTAAAGGAGATATAAGTTTAATTGGGCCAAGGCCGGAAAGGCCAGAATTTGTGAAAGACCTGGAAAAAGAAATCCCTTATTTTTCCTTGCGTCATTCGGTCAGGCCTGGATTAACAGGTTGGGCACAAGTAAATCATGGATATGTTGCATCAAAGAAAGATACTCTTGAGAAGCTTCAATATGATCTTTATTACATAAAGAACAAATCAATCCTGCTTGACTTGATTATAATTGTTAAGACCATAAAAGTTGTATTACTTGGAAGCGGGGCAAGATGAAGCTGGTAATTACCGATCTTTTTATTTGTAAAAATAGACAAAAAACAGGATGCGTAAATTATGTTAAGAACACGTGATACTTATTCTTGATATCCATGCCAGCAAGTTGTATTTTGTGATATGCCTGTAATTCTTGAATTCCATGGTGCTACTGAAGGTGTTACCGGATCGTGTTCCCAGATATCATTCGCAGATGAGAGCCTGCTTGTTGACTGTGGTCTTTTTCAGGGTAAAGAGGCCAGAGAATACATTGATTTAAAAATTAATTTTAATATATCGACTCTTAAAGGGTTGATTCTTACGCATGCGCATCTGGATCACATTGGCCGTATTCCATATCTGCTTGCATCCGGGTATACCGGCCCCATATACACGTCTGTTCCAACCTCATATCTTGTACCGGGACAACTTCAAGATGCTTTGAAAATCGGGTTTACGAAAAACCGTAAACTTATCAATAGTGTTATTAGTGTACTACAGAAACGTATCGTTCCCTGTAAATACAGGCAGTGGATATCGGTATCGGATAGTTTTAAAATTAAATTTCACCCTGCTGGTCACATACTTGGGAGTGCTTTTGTTGAGATTGCGGTTAAGGTAATTCCAGGGAAAAAACATAAGAGTTTAAACAACACAAAACGTATTGTCTTTTCAGGTGATCTTGGTGCTCCTTATACCCCAATCCTGTCTATGCCACAATCACCCTTTCAGGCTGACGTTCTCGTGCTGGAGTCAACATATGGAAACAGGAAGCACTCCGGAAGAAAGGAACGTCGTCATCACTTATTAAAGGTATTAAAGAAATCACTTTCAGATAATGGGATAATTATTATTCCCGCGTTTGCTATCGGACGTACACAGGAACTGCTTTATGAACTGAATGAAATAGTTGAAAGAGAAAAACTGTCCAGGCTTCCGGTAATCATCGATTCACCTCTTGCAAACAGGTTCACTGCTCTATATTCTGACCTTAAGGATTTCTGGGACAAGGAATCCAGGAGACGATTGAGAGGCGGTGATGACCCGTTTGTATTCCCTGGGCTTGTTAGTATTAATAATCATAAGGACCATTATAAAAGCATTACGATGGTTGAATGATAAAGGTGGGCCCGCTATTGTAGTTGCTGGTAGCGGTATGTGTACGGGAGGGAGGGTTGTAAACTATCTGAAAGAGTTCTTGCCGGATAGCAGAAATGATATTCTGTTTGTAGGATATCAGGCTTGTGGGACACCAGGGAGAGATATTATTACTTGTGGAAACAATAAAATGAGACATGGGTATGTGACCATTGATGGTAAAAGGATAGATGTTGGCGCCGGAGTCCATGAAATTTCAGGGTATTCAGCTCATGCGGATAAAGATGATCTTGTTCGTTGGGTAATGAGGTTTCGTAATAAACCTTCAAAAATATTCCTTGTTCATGGAGAAGCAGAATCAAAAAAGTCTTTGAAGAAGGAACTAGACACAATGGGGTTGGATGTAACAGTTGCAAGGAAAAAGAGATACATTGTAGATGCTTGAAATATTAATAAGAAGCTTGATATGTGTTAATTATCAGAAAACCATACATCATATTTCTCTTGACATTGTCTTATAGTGGATGTTAAATGGCAACAGCATATTGAATGTATCGATTAAAGAAAAAATATTCAGACGGGCTTATTATTTTCCTGGGAGAATAAATGCTTCAGAGCTTCAGACATGTCTTTTTTTGCGGTAGATTTTATTCGTAAGATTTATACCCATTACGAAGTTGTTTTAGGAATTTCAGGACAGGAGTTTGCCTGAAATTTTGATTTTTCGATTGAATAAAACCAGAGGCATAGCAATGCTAAGTCGAGGATTTTGTGATTGAGAAAAATCTATAAGTTCTGGTGAAATCTGGTAATGAAAACTGAAAACCAATTCGTGATGGGTATACTTACAACATTAATATGGGATTCCGGTTTAGGAAAGGAGAATTACATGGACGTTATTCGCAAAGTATCTGTTGTGTTAATAGTAGTAGCCTTGGTATCTTTTGTTGGTGGATTTGCCTATGCGGAACATAAAGCAAAGGTTAATATTAACACGGCAACAGTTGAGGAGTTAATGTCTTTGAAAGGCATTGGCGAAAGGAAGGCGGAATCTATAGTCGAACATCGTGAGGCAGTTGGATCTTTTACTACAATTGATGGCTTGAAAGACGTAAAAGGTGTTGGAGATGGGATTTATAATAAAATTAAGGACATGATTGCGATTGAATGACTCCCATATTAGTGTGTATTACATTTGAGTAGAGAGAGAATTACTTTTACTTTTTTTTCATAACATAGAGTTTTTTTGAGCAAAACCTGGAATCCCATATTTTCTTTTGTTTTGCGGAAAAATAGCTTTTGTAAAAATATTCTGATACCGTTATCAGGAAAAGAACGAAAGATACTGAATAGATTTATTTAATAATTTCCGGATTGAACAGGAAGTTTGCAACGAATCCGGTATAAAGGCCACCACAATTAGTTTAGCTGAGCATGGAAGCATAGTTAAATTATGAATAACAACAACCACGCATTTACATTAATTGAACTACTCATAGTTGTATTCATTGTTTTTGCAATTATGGGTTTAGTACTTCCGGCTCTTTCAACAATCAGGGCTAAATCTAAACAGACAGTATGCATGGGTAACATGGGGCAGATATTTAAGTGCTTTGCGCAATATGCAATTGAAAACGATGGATATCTCCCGTTGGAAAGTAATACTGGATCATGCAGCGGCGAGGTCTGGTTTAAAGCTGTTGACAGATATATAACAACGGACATATTACCTGATAATCAGACTGAGATTTCAACAAAGGAAAGACTTATGCTGATAAAACAAGACCCTGTCATTAATACGGTAGCTCAAGATAAAAAAGACAATACCAGAACCATTAAAATGAATACTCAGCTTACTCAAGGTTCAATGTGTAATCGAATGATTGATTCAATCAGGTTTCCCTCCAAAACAGTCTTGTTATTCGATGGCAGAATAAATAATCAGACTGTTGCAAGTAAGTTTGAAGGTTCCTATGGTAGCGTTGCGCAAAGGCACTCAAGAGGTGCGAACATCCTTTTTTTAGATGGTCACGTCGGGCGTGTACAGAATGGAGATACTGACGGTTCCACCAACGATGGATGGCCAGACGGGCATGCTGATCAAGGTATAGTATGGGACCCGGATTAGTAATATCTTTATGTATCTATTTCACTTCATAAATCATTTTTTACCATATATTCTATTTCTGTCTGATATCTTTTATATTTGTTTCACCCAGATTTGCAAATATGTTAATTATTTACACTTATGTCTCTCGATAGTTATGTCTAATTATTAGACATATTCCCAAAAGTATTGTTTGACAACTAATAAGTATCGGTTTATATTAAACGCAAAAGCGTGTGTGGCTGATCAGGTTTTAAATTAATTCTAATATTTCCGGAAATAAGAGTAAAAATTATCATATATTCGTAGCTTTTTTTATTTAAAGAAAATGAAAAGAATGTCGATAATATTTAAAGTGGAGAAAAATTAAAATGATCAGAAATGTAATAATCTTAATATCATTAGTACTAGTATTGTTTCATACCGGATGTACTACGCCGTCTTCGTCTAAACTGTTTGATGAGATTCCTAAATTGGCAGTTAACGAGCAGAATGAGGAGGTTGATAATAGACTGGAAGCCATAAACGGTACTTACAAACTATCACCTCCTGATGTTGTTGCAATATCAGTCAATGATAATAAAGATCTAAACACTGCGGCTACTATTAGACCTGATGGAAACATTTTTTTCCCGCTTCTGGGAGATATCTACATAGAAGGACTTACTCCATTAGAGGTACGGGAAAAGATACATAAGTTGTTGGGGCGATATCTCAAAGAACTTCCCGCGGAGGCAGTGTCTGTTCAGGTAAGAGGATTTAACAGCAAGAAGGTGTATATATATAGTTTTGGTGGGGGTATCAGACAAATCCCATTTACCGGTAATCTTACTGTGCTCGATGCTATTACAAAAACAGGTTTATTGTCACGCACCGCTAAACGGAGTAAAATCAAGGTTATTCGTGGAGAAAGTGATGTAATTGAGAAACCACAAAGTCTTGTAGTAAACCTGAATGATATTCTTAAGAAGGGAAAGACTGGAGATAATATTGTCCTCAGACCAAATGACATTGTCTATATTCCTCCTACGTTACTTGGGAGGATCGGCTTTGTTATACAAGATGTGTTAAAACCGACACAACCTGCTCAGCAACTTGGTAGTGCTGCTGCTTCTGCTGGCCGTTGGCAAACTACTGCATTCGGATTTGACACACCTGGAAATTAATATATAGGAGAACAATGGAACAGGCTCATTCATCGTTCGATTTACATAAATATACGAAACTGCTTTTAAGAAAAAAGTGGATGTGGATTATTCCCACAATCCTGTGCACTATAGGATCGGTTTTTTATGCCACGGTTCAGCCGGATGTTTATGAATCAGAGTGTACTTTGCTTGTGGAACGGTCAAAGGTGATGGATGCTGTTGTCGGTGGACAGAGAGGCGTTAGTGCTAAATCTGTGATACAGATTGTCAGACAAAAAATGTTGAGTTGGAAATCTTTGGTTTCGGTTATAAGGATTTTGGAACTCGATAAAGATTTAGAGAGGGATGACACTGCTGGTTTACAGGTGTTATATCGTAAAATAGGAAGTAAAGTTCGTTTGAAAGCAAAGGGGAGGAATCTGTTAACAGTTTCATATCGTGGAGAAAATCCGGAAATAAACTTTAGAATAGTTGATGGACTTGTTACAAACTTTATTGAGTCCAGCTTAAAGGATTCAAGAACTGAGGCAGATGAGACCGTAGAGTTTGTTGAAGAAGATTTAAAACGACTAAAAAAGAATCTTGATCATTCTGAGGAACAACTTCTCGCATTTGAGGAGGAACAACTTGAAGATTTACCGGGCAGCCAGAACTCCAAGCAGGTTAGATTATCCATAGCCAGGAAAGAGCTGATAAGAGTTGATAGAGCATTGAATGCTATAAACGAGAGAATAAAATATCTGGATGATCTTGAAGGAAGAGAAGATAAGACGATTACAGGAGAAGTGACCCGAATACCAAATCCTAAAGTAGCCACTTTATCTAAACAGATTGATAAGCTGGAGATAGAGATCAATACATTACGTGCTAAATTTTTTGATGAGCATCCAAGTATTGTAAAGAAGCTGAAAGTACTCAAGAGTTTGGAAGAAATGCGTGAAAAAGTAGCTAAAAAGGTTGTGAGTGAAGAGAAGATAGTAAATAATCCTATGTACAAAGATCTTAAGCAAAAAGGGTTCACTGCACAACTTGAACTGAAAGCGTTACAAATAGAACGGGGGGATTTAATTGAGGAAATTGCCCTCCTGGAAGAATCAGTAAAGGCAATGCCTGCTCTTAGAAAGAAGCTTTCTGAATTAAAGCGAGGTTACAATGTAAACAAACAGTTATTTGAAACACGTCTTATGCAAAAAGAAAAGGCGGAACTCAGGAGAGAAATGACCCTTGATTCGAGGACCAACCCTTATAGGATTGTTGATCCCGCAAGGATATCGTACGAACCTATAACGGTTGTTAAAGCAAAGATTGTTGGGATGGGTTTTGTTTTGGGATTAGGACTGGGAATTGCGTTGATACTTGGACTGGAGCAGATTGATCAGAGATTCAAGACGATGGAAGATGTGATAAGTTACATGAATCTTCCTGCATTAGGAATGATCCCTACAATCATTACTAACACTCAGGCTAAACAAATATTAAGAAAGAAGATAATTGTATCAAGTTCAATAGCTGGATTTATTGCTATAACGACAGTTGTTTGTCTCGTTGTAGAGCCTGTCAAAACGATTGTCAGTAAAAAAGCCAGCGTTGGTTTGGAAAAGTTGAGTAAGTTGTCAAAAAAATAAATCATTAATTTTAACAGCACTGATAAAATGTACAGAAAATTCTACGGTTTAAGAGAGAACCCATTTAATCTGACCCCTGATCCTGATTTTATTTTTCTTGGTAAGATACACAAGAAGGCATTGGCATATTTAACATATGGGTTGGAGGCCAGGAAAGGCTTTATCCAGCTTACGGGCGATATTGGAAGTGGCAAGACAACTCTGCTGAGAACTTTATTAAAGAGAAACAAGAATAAAATTAAATCAGCATTTATCGTAAATACAAAGGCAACTTTTGAGCAGCTATTCAGGTTGATGCTTTATCAATTCTCTATAATAGAATTAGAGGCAGACTATACAAAGGATGTGTTATTAGCTAAGTTCTATAATTATCTCATAGAACAGTCCAGGCAGAACTGTCCGGTTGTTGTTGTCTTTGATGAAGCTCAAAACATCGATATCCCCGTACTGGAAGAAATTCGTATGTTGTCAAACATGGAAACTGAAAAACAGGCGCTTGTTCAAATGATATTTGTTGGTCAGCCGGAACTGAGGGAGACATTCTTACTTCCAAAATTCAGACAATTGAAGCAGAGGATATCAGTCGCGTATCATGTGAATCCGCTAAGCAGAGAAGAAACGGTAGCGTATATAAACCACAGGTTAAAAGTTGCCGGTGCAGATAGCAGGGAAATCATTACTAAAGATGCGTGTTATGAGATCTATTCATATTCAAGTGGGATACCACGTCTCATTAATGTCTCATGTGATGCTACTTTACTTGCCGGGTATGTTGAGGAGAAGGCAGTTATAGACGAAAACCTTGTTAGAGAAACGATCAGTGAGTTGATTGAAGATCTTGGCAGGCATTCAAAGCAACAAGAGCCTTTGTCAACCATTTAAGTAGTTTTTATTTTAGAGATGATGTTACCACACTTTCTGTGTAATACGGAAAAAATAGTTGATAATAAAACAGAGTTTATAATTTTTTTAAGAAAAGTTTGAAAACTTAATATTTATATGTCAAATATTGAAAAAGCGTTAAAAAAATCCAGAGAGAAAGCAAGTGAAGTTCAAAAGAAAGCATCTGCTTCGGAACGTAAAGATAGGGTTCAACCTGATTTACGTGTTAAAGTTAGTGATGCTAATTCCTCCACTCCAGAGAAGACCGAACCAGACCATAGCGCACGAATGCTCGATTCTGTAGAAGCTCATGATATTGAATCTCCATATGATTCAATAACTGATAAAAATAGCAATCACATGCTATCTGCTATAGAGAAGAGTTATAACAATATTGCCGCATTTGATCCGGTGACAAGTGAGGATTATGACCTGTTAATGGAGGATAGCGGACTTGTATCACGGCTGAAGGAAACCGGTATAAAAAAAGATGAGACAGGAAGTGTGATACCCGTAACTTCGGTTAATAAGTATAATGTAGATGAGCATATAGTGTCGTATTACGAGGCTATTGGAAAGCAGACCTGGAAAGGCCCTGTAATGGTCCACTTTAGAAGGTTGCAGGTGTCACTGAATGGTTTACAGAAAAAAAACAAGTGCAAGGTGATGGTATTTACCAGCTCACAGCAGAAGGAAGGAAAAAGTACAATAGCCTTGAATATGGCGATTACACTATGTGGAGACAAGCAGAAAAAGGTTGCTATTATGGATTGTGATTTTAGAAAGCCTACACTTAATGTATTATTAGGTATTAACCCTAAAAAAGGATTATCGGATTATCTTCTTGATGAAGCGGATTTTAAAGATATTTGTATCGATGGGTTCTTGCCGAATTTGACACTTATTCCCGTAGGAAACAGACCCTCAAATACATGTGAGTTGTTTTCATCAGAGAGAATGCTGCAGGTTTTTGCATATTTGAGAGAGAATTTCGATTTTGTCATAATTGATACTCCTCCTGTACTGTCATTTCCCGACACGGTAATCCTTGCACCTCTGTCTGACGGTGTCGTTTTCATAATTAACTGTAAAAAATCCAAAAGAAAAATTGTAAAACGAGCAGTTGAAACGCTTCATGATAGTAAGATTGTAGGTTTTATTATGAATAAGAGTGAGGTGGTCGTTTCTGATTATTATGGATATTCTTCAAACTACTACTATTACGACTACGGATCATCCTGATCAATTTAAACGTATAATCAGCATTCACTTCATGCCATAAATATTTTGTCTGTTCGTATTGGGCATACAAAATTCTTATGACAGATTTACAACCCTGCCGGGTATGACTTTTGGTAGGAATGTAACTGAGATGGCGGAGCTGTGTCCGGACTTCAGTAGTTCCCTGCCAGGTTGTCAGTAAGAAATCTCCATTCAAAGATTTTAGAATAGGTACTGTCTATAATTTTCCTATCAATGCTTAATGCCATTACTATAGATGTTGAAGAGTATTTCCAGGTATCAGCGTTTGAGAAATATGTAAAATGTGAAGAATGGGGCACCTTTCCTCCAAGGGTAGAACTCAATACCCTGAAAATCCTCGATATGCTTGACGAGTTTTCTGTAAAAGCAACTTTTTTTATACTGGGTTGGATTGCCGAGCACCATCCTTCTCTTATCAGAGAGGTCCAGAAGAGAGGCCATGAGATAGCCTGTCATGGATATAACCACGAATTGATATATAATATAGGTCATGACAGGTTCAGGCAGGATATCAAAAAAGCAAAGATGTTACTTGAAGATCTATGTGGGAGAGAGGTGAGTTACTATAGGGCGCCGAGTTATTCAATTACAGAGAAGTCTTTATGGGCATTGGATATCCTGATTGAGGAGGGATTTACATGCGATTCAAGTATATTTCCGATTCATCACGACTTGTATGGAATACCTGATGCCATCAGATTTCCCCATACAATAGACAGGCAACATGGTGTTATAAGGGAGTTTCCTGTCTCTACGTTTGAAGTAGGGTTTTCCGGTCATAAGTTTCGTATTCCGGTATCCGGTGGGGGGTATCTGAGGTTACTGCCTGTGCGGTTTATCAAAAGGGCTTTAAGGCACATAAATGAGTGTGAAAGGGAACCGGTAATTCTCTATTTTCACCCTTGGGAGATAGATCCTGAACAGCCCAGAATCAGGGCAGGTATCAAGTCAAGGTTCAGGCATTATATAAACCTTGACAGGACTATGGGAAAAATAAAATATCTATTATCTTCATTCAGGTTTGCTCCTGTCAGCCAGGTCCTGGATGCCAATGAAAACTGAAGTAAACCGTTACTTCGGCAAGACTTTGAAATCTTCAGAATAAACGGGTAAAGGTATTATTAAAGTCATATTAGCATCAGAAAATGAAAAAACCATATGGGACAAATATGTTACGGAGCATAAGGATACCACGCCTTATCACTTTTATGCGTGGAAACAGGCCGTAGAGTCGGCATATGGTCATAAATGTTATTATTTTATAGCAATAAATGATACGGGAGAGAGTGCAACAAGGAAAGCAGTAGGTGTTCTACCGCTTGTTCACATGAAAATACCGTTCAGGAAAGGAAGCTTGATATCCCTTCCTTTTTGCGATACTGCCGGGCCTCTGTTTGATAGCGAAGAGATTGAAAATATTTTTATCAGTGAAACGTTATCACTTTGCAGAAAAATCGATGTAGAAAAGATTGAAATACGGTCTCCAATATCAGAAACTGGTTTTAAGATCGGTTCATTTCCGACTGAAACGATCTCTCATAAAGTAAGAATGTTTCTTGATTTGCCGGATAGTTCGGAGAAGCTCTTAAAGAGTTTTAAATCGAAGCTTCGGAGCCAGATTAATAAACCGGTAAAAGAAGGACTTCGTTTTGAATGGGGTAGTATTAATAAACTCAATGATTTCTATCAAGTGTTCTCTGTTAACATGAAGGAGCTGGGATCTCCTGTTCATTCGTGGATGTGGTTCAGCTCTATACTGGAATTTTATGAGGATAAAGTGCGAATGGGGTTAGTATATAAGGGGTCACAACCTGTAGCTTGTGGGATAGTGTTGCTGGTTAATGATACCGTTACAATCCCATGGGCTTCTACTCTCAGAAAGTATAACTACCTTTCACCCAATATGATGCTTTACTGGAACTTTCTGGCTTTTGCTTCTGATGGAGGATATGCATATTTTGACTTTGGTCGTTCATCACCAGGTGAAAGTACTTACCGTTTCAAAGCCCAATGGGGAGGGCAACCGGAAGCATTATACTGGCACAATATCAGTATAAAGAAAAAAAAAGTATCAAAGGTGAATACTACGCCGGAAAAATTAAATGCAAACAGAGAAATCGCAACTTATTTGTGGAGAAAGCTGCCACTATGCGTGGCAAATAGTTTAGGCTCAAGGATTAGAAAGTATATATCTTTGTGAATAGGGAATTATGGAATTGAAGAATTTCGATTTGTCTGAATTGATTTATTTATGAGCTTTTTTTATCATATACCACCATCTGCAGCGCCAATATATGAGAAGGATATATATAATTGCGTAAGGGGGTTCCTGGGAGTTGAGGATTATATATATAAATTCAGAAAAGAGCTTGAGGAGTATTTTCAGACAAGAAATGTGTACCTGGTCTCATCCGGCAAGGCTGCCTTGACCGTTATACTTCAGGCATTGTATCGTGTTGCTGGAGATACTCACAAAGATGAAGTTATTATACCCGCATATACGTGCTACTCTGTTCCTGCTTCAATCATTAAAGCCGGTCTGAAAGTCAGGCTTTGTGATATAGACGAAAATACACTGGACTTTAATTACTCTCTCCTGCCTGATACTTTGTCGGAACGGACTTTAGCGGTAATTCCGTGTAGTCTGTTCGGCATACTTTCGGATATAGAGAGGTTACATGACATTGTTCAAGGTAAGGGGATATTAATAATTGATGATGCTGCCCAGGCGATGGGCGTTTCTATAAATGGAATGTTAGCAGGGACCAGAGGTGATGTCGGAATATTTAGCCTTGACAGGGGCAAGAACTTTACAACGGTAGAAGGTGGTATAATCATGACAAACAGGACGGATATCGCTGATGAGATAGAAAAGATATTATCCAAAACTGGTAGATATTCTAAACTTAGACAGCTTGTCATACTGTTAAAAGCAACGATTTTCTCGCAAATATTACGTCCTTTCCTCTATTGGATTCCAGCAAATTTTCCAGGTCTTGGTGTGGGTGGGACATTTTATTCAACACACTATGTAATCAGAAATATGTCAAATACACAAGCGGGCCTGGCCTGGAACTGGCGTGCGAATTTGACAAGGTTCAATCTGGCAAGAAAAGAAAATACAGAATACTATTACAGGGAATTATCCGGTTTTAACAATATCAACTGCCTGAAGAGCGGACCTGAAGCAACTTATCACAGGTTTCCATTCTATTTGGATGGGGGAAAAAAGTTAGATATGAACAGATTAAAATTGCTTGGTATGAGTCAAAGGTATCCTGATAGTATTGATAATATTCCGGAGTTGCAATATAAGAACAGAAACAACTATCCGGTTGCATCATCAGTTCCAAAGAGATTGTTTTGTCTGCCAACACATATAAAATTTAAAAAGTCATTCAGACTTAAACTTATTCAACAATTAAAAGAGATAGGAATGAATTAAATTTTTAAGTCGTATCATCTCTCGTCAAAGGTGCGACTGAAAATACAAAAATACTTATGTCATTAACTAATCCATTGATTATTCGGTTTATTATTCTATTTGTACTCATGATATGTACATATTATCCCATAATGGCGGAACTGCTCAATGTCTGGCTGGGAGACTCAAATAATTCTCATGGATTATTAGTTCCGTTAATGTCAGGATATTGTGTATACCTGAAGAGGGAAAATATAAAGAGGTATCTTGCGGATATACATAATTTAAGAAGTAGATTCTGGTCAACCTATTGCGGATTAATTGTTTTTGTGGTTAGTCTGTTTATATATGTTTTGTTTCTAATAGGGCATATGGCATTTGTAACAAGGCTGATGTTCGTATGTTCTCTGATATCACTTGTCTGGTATTATTTTGGGTTGAGACTGTTGAGGATTTTATTCTTTCCGTTATTTTTCCTGTTTTTCATGATTCCGGTTCCTGTCAGCTTTGTAAATCATATCACTTTGCCTATGAAGACATTTGCTACAAACATATCCGTTCCTCTGATCAAGGCTTACGGTGTTCCTCTTGTACAGGAAGGGAACATAATCCATTTAACTACCTGCACCCTTGAAGTTGCTGAGGCGTGTAGCGGGATCAGGTCTATGACTTCAATGCTTATGCTGGCTTTCTTTTTTGCCTATATGATTAAAGGTAAATTTTACAAAAAAGTGATTCTGGTTTTACTTTCTCCTGTTATTGCGGTACTGGTAAATGTTTTACGAATTACGGGAACCGGTATTCTGGCTAATATTTATGGAGAGACAGTTGCCAGAGGATATGTTCACGATATTTCCGGTTATCTCGTCTTTATATTTGGTTTTGGGGCACTTTCTCTTTCATTCAAATTACTTAACAGAGAGCAGGCATACGATGAAGCAGAGTAGATTTTATATACCGCTCATTATTTTATTACTAACATTTGGTTCGGTTATCTATTTGTCTGGCAGATCTATGCCTGACGTTGTTGACAAAAGACTTGCCAATCTACCTCATACAATTGAGACATGGAAAGGTGATGACTTTAGTCTGGACCAGCTCGTTATTGATGAGCTGGATACTGATGTTTCTATATCGAGAAATTATGTGGATATTAACGACAAACATATTGTTACACTTTATATTGGATATTATGGAACCAAAAAAGGAGGAAGAACAGCGCACAATCCCAACGCCTGTTATCCGTCATCCGGGTGGAGAATCATGAGCGATACAGGCACTACTATCGCGGATGGTCATGGCGCTGTTAACAGAATGGTGGTGAAAAGAAGAGGTGTGTCTCGAATAGTTTATCATTGGTATCAGGACGGAGATAAAATTATACAATCAGGGATTGAACAAAATATAAATCGATTTATTAATAAAGTACGATTCAACCGGAATGATGGTGCGTTTGTCAGGATATCTATTGACGGTAGAACGGATGGTGCGGAAGATGTCCTGATACAGTTTGGAAGACTGATCATCCCTCTTATCGCTGAAAACTGGCCGGTTGAAGGATAAAGGTGAAAATCTAATTCATGGTTAAATTATATCAAAAAATATGTGCGGCATAGCGGGTATATACATAGTAGAAAATAGATATTGTAAAGAAACGGGTCAGGATATAAAGAAAATGACTTCGTCTTTAACGCATCGCGGGCCGGATGACTGTGGGTACTATATTGATGATAAGATCGCCCTGGGTCACAGAAGGCTCAAAATTATAGATTTAGAAACAGGCCGTCAGCCTATGTTTAATGAAGATAAAAGTATATCTCTTGTCTTTAATGGTGAGATATATAATTATAGAGACTTAAGGAGAGAGTTACAGGGCAAAGACCATAGGTTTTCAACAAATAGTGATACGGAAACTGTTATACACGCCTATGAAGAGTGGGGTGAGGAGTGTTTGAAAAAACTGAGAGGAATGTTCGCGTTTTGTATCTGGGACTCTCGTAAAGAAACGATCTTCCTTGCGCGCGACAGATTGGGAATTAAGCCGCTTTTTTATTCTCAGTATAATGGGAAATTTGTATTTGCCTCAGAGATAAAATCAATTATTTCAGATATTCATTTTAAGAAACAAATAGATAAAGAGGCATTGGCATCATATTTTATGTTTTCCTATATTCCCGCGCCACTGACAATTTACAAAAACATAAAAAAATTACTTCCGGGGTATTCCCTGATACTGAAAAAAGGTAATGTGGTCCTTAAACAATATTGGGACCTGTTTTTTGAGCCTGACAGAAAGAAAAAGGAAGAAGATTTCATCCATGAATATATGGAATTGTTAGAAGAATCAGTAAAGATGAGGCTTATGAGTGATGTTCCTCTTGGCGCTTTCCTCAGTGGGGGTATAGATTCCAGTGTGGTTGTTGCATTGATGAGCAATAAAAACAATATTCCGGCAAATACCTTTACTATCGGTTTTGGTGGTGATACCGGTGGGTTTGATGATGAACGAAAATATGCGAGGCTGGTTGCCCGGAGATATAATACAAACCACAGAGAACATGAGGTCTTGCCGGATGTAGAAGGGGTCATTGAAAAAATTGTGAATTCATTTGACGAACCATTTGCGGACGACGCGACAATACCCTCTTATTTTGTTTGTAAAATGGCACGGGAAAATGTGACCGTGGCATTGTCCGGTCTTGGAGGAGATGAGGCTTTCTGTGGTTATGAACGTTATCTTGGCTTTCATATCAGCCATATTTATAATAAGATACCTGGAATTATCAGAGAAAAAATTATTAGAGTATTGATAGAAAAGTTGCCGGAAAACTCTTCAGGTGGAAATAGAGTCAACCATTTGAAAAGATTTGTCAGATCTTCGTCCTTAAGTAATGCGCAACGTTATCTCGGTTTTACTTCTAAGTTAAACAGGTTGTACAAAGATTCGTTTTTTTCTGATAATAATGATTATGAAAATGCGTTAGACTCTTCACATAACAGATTTTTGAGGTACTTTGAATCACCAAATGCTGAGGACCCACTGGACAAGGTCTTTTACTGTGACATCAAAACATATCTCCCGGAAGATATACTTGCCTGTACCGACAGGTTGAGTATGCACCACTCTCTTGAAGTAAGGGTCCCTTTCCTGGACCATAAGTTGCTGGAATTTTCCGCGACAATACCATCTGAGCTCAAATTAAAATGGTTTCAGAAGAAATACCTTTTAAAGAAAGGAGTATCTCACCTGCTGCCCAAATCTGTTGTCAGGCACAAAAAACAGGGGTTTGTCGGGCCTATGACAAAGTGGCTGCAGACAGATCTGAAGAAAATGACATTAGAAAGATTATCTGACAGGAACTTAGAGAGGCACGGCATTTTTAATCGTACTACCGTTAGTAATATTCTTAATGATCACTACAATGGTCGAGAGACCAATGATACACTAATCTGGTCATTATTAATGTTTCAAACATGGTTTGATGCGTATATGAACTGAATAAAGAGATGCTGGTATTAAAAGTTATATTCTGGATTTCAGGGTTAATGATAATTTATCCATATGTGGGATATATAGTCCTTTTATGGACTATATCTCTATTTGTATCAAAGATTAATAGAGAGTCAACAGCACTGGTGTTACCAAAGGTAACACTTCTAATCTCTGCTTATAATGAAGAATTCGTAATTAAAGATAAAATCCTTAACTCTTTGTCACTGGACTACCCGAAAGACCTGATAGAGATAGTGGTTGTTTCTGATGGTTCCGACGACGGAACCGGAAGTATAGTAGAACAATACGAAGATCAAGGTGTAATGTTAAGACACTTTGAAGGAAGAATCGGTAAAACTGCGTGTTTGAACAAAGCAGTAGTTTTGTCAAAAGGTGAAATTGTCGTCTTTTCGGATGCGAATTCAAACTATGATAAGGATGCCATAAAAAATTTAGTAAGACATTTTTGTGATCAGAAAATAGGATTTGTGACAGGGACCACAAAATATGTTACAAACAGCGATGAGAACGCTATCGAATCTGTTGGGCTTTACTCCAGAATTGAAAAATTCACAAAAATGCTGGAAAGCAGAATTGGCTCTTGTGTAGGGGCTGATGGGGCTATTTTTGCCGTCCGTAAAAGTCTGTATCAACCACTTAAGGATTACGATATCAATGATTTTGTAATTCCTTTGAGTGTGGTTAAACAAAACCATAGGGGGATACTTGAAAGCAGCGCCTTTTGTATTGAGAAGACCGCAAGTGATATCAGGGGGGAGTTTAGTCGGCAGATAAGAATTACCAACAGGACTATCAGGGCAATTTTCAATAATGCGAGTCTGTTAAATCCATTCTGCTGTGGGTTCTTTTCATTAGAATTGCTGTCCCATAAAGTATGCAAATTCCTGGTCCCTTTCTTTATGTTAATAATGTTTTTTACTAACATGATGTTAATTTCTCAGGGCTCTTTATATGTTGCTGTTTTTATAGCACAGATCTGTTTTTATCTTATTGCAATCATAAATCACAGTTTGCATTTTTTACCTGTACTGTCGAAATTGGCATCCGCGTCTTATACCTTTACAACAGTAAACCTGGCGATACTGTTAGGATGGGTGCAATACCTGAAGGGGGAAACATACACAACATGGTCCCCTGGCCAGAGAGGAGACATAATACAATAATGAAGATAATCCATGTCGTTGGTGCGAGACCGAACTTTATGAAAATAGCGCCTCTAATGGATGCTGTTATTGCCCATAACCACTCTTCCAAAAGACACATTAATCAGGTCCTTGTCCATACAGGTCAGCATTATGACGAGAAGATGTCCAGGTTGTTTTTTGATGATTTGAGGATACCGAAACCAGATATAGATCTGGAGGTGGGGTCCGCTTCTCATGCCGAACAGACAGCCCTCATAATGGAAAGGTTTGAAAAGGTGTGTTTAAGAGAAAAGCCTACACATGTCCTGGTTGTTGGTGATGTAAATTCTACTATTGCGTGCGCGCTGGTTGCTTCCAAACTAAATATCCGTATAATCCATGTGGAAGCGGGGCTGAGAAGTTATGACAGGACTATGCCGGAAGAAATTAACAGGGTCCTTACTGACGCGATTTCAGACTTGCTCTTTATCACAGAGAAAAGCGCTGAGGAAAATCTAAAACGAGAAGGAGTTAATGGGGACAAAATATTTTTTGTAGGTAATGTCATGATCGATACACTCCTGAAACATAAAGAAAAATCACAAGAGTCAGATATCCTTAACACGCTTCGACTAAAGGCACAGGATTATGCGGTGATAACGCTTCACAGACCTTCGAATGTGGATGATCAGAATAGATTCAAAGAGATATTCTCCGCGCTCAACGAAATTTCCGGGAAAATTCCTCTGGTTTTTCCTATACACCCGAGGGCAAAAAGCAGTATCGATAAATTGAACGGTGGCGTTAACAACAATATAACCTTTTGTGAACCACTCAGATATCTTGACTTTCTTAAAGTTATGTCTGACGCCAGATTCATATTAACGGATTCAGGTGGGATACAGGAGGAGACAACGGTGCTTGGGATTCCGTGTCTTACCATAAGAGAAAATACTGAAAGGCCTGTTACGATATCTCAAGGTACTAATAAACTTGTTGGTACCGGAAAGGAGAGAATCGTACAGGAAGCAGAAAATATTCTGTATGGAAATACTCAAAACAGCATGATTCCGGAACTGTGGGATGGTAAGGCGGCAGAGAGAATTGTTAAAATATTGGCCATTTCAGAGAAATAAAAAGAATGACACATAAAGATACTACAAATAGTAACGCTGGAGACTTGCAGACCACTGTGTACTCACCGGAATCACAAATGCATACCCCTGACCGGCTGATACGTTCTATGTTCAATGGGCTTCTGGATTCACGCGAATTGGCATGGAGACTTTTTGTGCGGGATATTTCTGCCAGATACAGGCAGAGCATACTTGGTATATTCTGGGCGTTTCTTCCGCCTCTTGTTACAGGGTTGGTATTTATTATTTTACAGTCAAAGAGAGTGGTCAATCTCGGTGAGACTGACATCCCATATCCGGTGTATGTTCTGGTTGGGACAACACTCTGGCAGGTGTTTACTGAGGGTCTTAACGCGCCCTTAAAGTCTGTTATTGCGGCGAAACCGATGCTTGCTAAAATCAATTTCCCCAGAGAGGCGCTGATTGTATCAGCGTTTTATGATGTCTTATTTAATTTTCTTATTAAATCGGTAATTCTTGTGGGGATATTTGTATACTTTAAGGTAGCAGTTACATGGGGGCTGTTATTGGCACCGATGGCGATACTTATATTAATCCTGTTAGGTATCTCTATCGGATTATTACTTACCCCTTTAGGTACATTATATTCAGACATTACACAGGGATTAATCGTTGTGACATCATTCTGGTTCTTTATTACGCCTGTTATTTACCCACCACCTCAATCGTTTCCTTATTCATTAATGTCAACTCTTAACCCGGTGAGTCCCATACTCATGGGGGCTAGAGATTTGTTGACAAAAGGTGTCATTACCAATATAGGACCGTTTCTGGTTGTCAGTTTACTAACAATCATAACTCTGTTTATCGCCTGGATGATTTATCGCGTAGCACTCCCCATCCTCATCGAAAGAATGAGTGCCTGAAAAATAATGGAGACAGGAAAGAGATATTTTAGCATCTTTTCGGATATTTCGCGGTTAGATAGTATTTTCCGATGATTACTAAGTATTCACTGCTCTAACGAATAAGGTTAGATTGTGTGAGGGACGAACCACAATCTGAACCGTTTGTTGGACAAGCCCGTTGTTTGGGTGCTAAACATTGTATAAGAAAATATCTTATGAAGATTACTTCTCTTTTTTACCGCAGAAGCTATGAAGCCAAAGAAGTGGATTTTTCAATTGCTGTCGTCATGCTTTAGGAGCTACAGAACATGGTTTTTCGGCCATTTTACCTCAAATTTGGGCAAACGGGGGCCATCTCGACCCGATAATGCCGTTTTTGCAAATCTTAGATGCATAGCGGATTCGATTACATAACCAGAACAGCCTCCTCTTTTGTTAACTTGTAGGGGAAAGACCTGGATTTGTGTGATGGAGGTATCATCGTTTTTATGATCTTCATTATTCCTCCACAGCATTTGCACGTAAGCTTTGGACGCTCTCTGAACCAGGCTGACGACTTATTCGGGTTGATACCGGTAAGGTACTGAAGCAATGCAATCAAGCGTTTGCTATTAGGGTGGAGGAAACCAAAGTTCCGTGTTCGCCTGAAACCTTTGGGTAGAACATGCTGGAGAATCAACCTGAGAAACTGCGGGCCGGGAAGTGTTCTTGTGAGCATTTTTTTGCTCTTACTATCCTGGTAACGAAAGGTCACCTGACCATCTTTGCACGTAATAATATCTTTCTCTTGAATGACCCCTTTGTAGAGATAACGACCAAGATAGACCAGTGCCTTTTCACCGTTGCCGACAAATTTGCAATCGACGACCCATGTTTTGGGATAATTAACTGGAAGCGTAAGAGCCGCTTTGTTCACGGCATCGAGCATTTTTGCTCGAAACACTTTAGCCAGCGCTTTGTGATTGAAAAGGTACCGCGTCTTTCCTTCGCTTTTTTTGAAGCTCCAAAGCTTTTTCTTCTGATTGATGGCCCCGGCTGGCATTACCAGATGGATATGCGGGTGGTAATCGAGAGAGCGAGAGTGGGTGTGCAAAACAGTGATGGCTCCAGCGTTTCCTTGTAATACGCTGTCATTTTGGACAAAGGTTTTTACGGTTTCCCAACAACACTGTATCATTATCGAGTAAAGCAAGCGTTGATGCTGCCATGCTAATGATCGAAGCTCTTTGGGTATAGTAAAGGTGAGCATAAAATAGTCAGCAGGCACTTCTTTTTTCAGTTGACGCTCCAACCACTGCTGACACTCATGACTCTGACAATGAGGACAATTGCGGTTACCGCAGGAGTGCGGTACAAAAACCTGTTTTTCACAGTCATTACATTGGACCAGCATGACGCGGCTTTGCGTAGTGCGACAATCCTTCATGGCTGCCAGGGCTTTGAATTGACTTGGCAGGATCGAACCATGATAAAGAGTGATAAAGTCAGCAATGAAGGTCTCAATTATAGAGGAGAGAGATATCATATAACATTCCCCCATTCTATGGAAAAACCATTCATCAAATCATTAATTAATTGCAAGGCATTACGATTTGTATGAGAGGTCAGGTGGGTATATTTGGCAGTGGTTAAAATACTGTGGTGGCCGAGGATTTTTTGTACTTCAAGCAGATCAACACCCGCCTCAATCAGATGGGTTGCGTAGCTGTGTCGCAGACTGTGTGGTGTAATTTTTTTTTAATTCCACACTCCCGGGCTACCTTACGCAGAGTGGCCTGAACGCCATTTCTATTCAGAGGTGTTTTTGCCAGGTGGGCTGATTTCAAGCCACCATGACGGCCTGGAAATAGAAAGACAGGATTGCGATGAACAAGCCAAAAACGGCGTAAGAGATTCAGGGTTACCTTTGGCAGGGGTACGAAACGGTCTTTATTGCCTTTGCTATCGCGGATATGCACCCGCATTCGCTGAGAATCGACATCGCTAACCTCAAGACGTAGTCCTTCACCCAGGCGGAGACCAAGACTGTAAAGAACAAAGTAGAAGGCCCGGTAACTGAGTTTTCTCGTCACCTGGAAAAGTTGGTGGGCTTCATTAATGGTGACAATATCGGGCAAACGTTGCGTTTTGGGTGGTTTAATAAGATTTACTTGCTCCCAACGCTTATGAAGCACATGAGTGTAGAAAAACTTTAGTCCGTAGAGGTCTAATTTGACTGCGCTCCATGAATGGGTATTGAGGAGATTGGAAAAATAGTCAAGTAGTTGCTGTTCAGATAGATCGTGTATCTGATTGTCAAAATAATCACCGATCCGTCGGATGGCACGTGAATAAGCCTCGATTGTTTTTGGCCGGAGTCCTTTCAAGCGTAGGTGCTTTAGATGCGTTTGGTAATTTTTGTTGAAATCGGATTGAGATAATGTTTTCATAGACCTGTAACCTCCTATTTGTTAATAGATTCACCCTCCCGTTGAGGGTGTGAGGTTACATTATATAATAAATTTCCGATTTTGTTCTCCGCGATAGCGGCTTCGTCCAACTACGATAATACTCTGCTCTTTTAATACACTTGACCAATAACAAATAACATTGGATAAGTGACAAATAAGTAATAGACAGATTGCCTTAATCACAAATCAAGGTTTGACCCCAGACATGCAGACCATCGACAAACAAATAAATATGGTACTATTTGTAAATGCGGCTGGATAAACAAGAAAGAATCGCCCTTAAGAACGCTTTAACAGATTTCAGTGGTACTGTATACCTTTTTGGCTCAAGGCTTGATGATGCAAAAAATGGTGGAGATATAGATATATAATTACTACCTGAGCATGGTGAGAAGGTCAACTCTTTAAAGCTCTCTTTAGAGGTCCAAACTAAATTCTTTTCTGTTTGTGAACAGAATATCGATGTTGTTGTTTACCGCAACAATCCTTTTTGTGAAGAAATAATTAAAAATGCAGAAAAGCTTGATATTGCGGGAATTTGAAGATCTGAAAAAGAGTTTTATGGTAGAATGTTCTAAACCACAGAATACACGGAATATGCTAAAAGGTAATAAATGAATTGGATACCCAGATTGAATTAACATCAATACTGAAGTATATTAATAGGGACTTGATATGATACATACTCTTTTTAGTTCTTAGTTCTTGGTGCCTAGTGCTTTGTTCTTGGTGCCTAGTTCTTGGTGCTTTGTGCCTAGTGCTTGGTGCTTTGTAAGAAAAAAAGCAAATCAAAATTAAACTAAACATAGGGAGAAATAGAGTTAAAAATTATGGGTATTGCAGCTAGCAATAAAGAGAACTTAGCGTGATAATTGATGAACCATCCCCTAAACTAAATGCTTATATTAATTCCATAGGCACCTTTATAAAGTATGTAAAGCAACAAAGAACCAAGAACCAAGCACCAAGCACTAAGCACCAAGCACAAAGCACAAAGAACTAAAAACAAAGCACTAAAAAAATGAAAGATTTAGGCTCTGGACTCATTGCGCGAGACAGCGCCACAAGATCTGAGGAAAGATGAATTCCGGGTGGTTGAAATCCGTCAAACAATACTTTTTTAAATGAAGGAGAAAAGTCATGAAGAAATTAACAATAGCGCTTCCCGACAATATTTTGGATGGTTTAGAAGGAGAGAAAGATATGGTCTTGGAAGAGGCACTACTTGAAGGAATTCGATTTCTCAAAAGAAAGAGAGCCTTAAACAAGTATTGCGATGGGAAGATATCCTTTGGACGGGCCTCAGAGTTGGCTGGTATTCCTGAAGATGAACTTGCCATGCAAGCATTTTCTCTTGGCATCGAACCTTCAATCAGCGAAAATACTTTAAAAGAAGAGCTTGGTATTGAATGATCGTTGTTTGTAATAGCGGATCTCTAATAGCCTTGGGTAAGTTGAATTTGTTAATTCTTCTAAAAAAACTCTATGGGACAATTTATATCCCAGAGTCTGTTTACCATGAGGTGGTAACATCAGGGATAAGAAGAGGTAAGCTTGATTCTCTGAATATCAAATTATTTGTGGAAAGATATGGTGACGTGATTGATGTTAAAAAGGTACATCAGCCAGAGAACATTGAACTGGGAAAAGGAGAATCAGATGCCATTGGGTTTGCTTTAGAAATAAATGGAGATTTTGTACTTATAGATGAAGAACTGGCAAGAACCGAGGCTAGGAGAGTCGGAGTAAAAGTTAAAGGCACTCTCGGCATTTTATTAGAAGCATACAGAAAGGATATACTTTTACTCGAAGATTTAGAATATACAATAGAACAGATTAAGGTAAGGAAAGACATCTGGGTCAGTAGGAAGTTATGTGACGATGTGTTAGAAAAAATACGTGATATGTCTCGTTAACAACTTTTCTGAATATAAAGTCATTAGTAGTCTGAGGGAGATATTCTTGTCGTAATGTTTTCAATATCAACTCCAGGGAAAAGAACTACGATAGAATTAAATGATAATATTATTCTTTCTATGGATTCAGGCTTTAAGAAAGCTATAGGATTAACTGTGCTTTCTTATTCAAAGTTGTTACAGAAATAAATAAAACTAAATCTGAACCAGTTACCATGCAATATCAGGAAACAGCGATTAAAGATATTGTGAAAATCACCGATAAATATGATTCTTGATGTCAGAGCTGATACGTTGAAAATCCATTCAACCCATCTGGAAAAACTAAAGATACCTTCATAAAATATTAAAGCAACAAAGAACCAAGCACCAAGCACCAAGAACCAAGAACCAAGAACTAAGAACCAAGCACAAAGCACTAAAAACTAGGAACTAAGCACAAAGAAACAGCTAAAATTGGAATATTAATTTTCCAGACATGAATGATACGCGTATTTGCAGAGATAGGGGTATAATATGGAACAAATAAGAGTAAAGGATGAAGAATTGCAGATATTGAAATCAGGCATAGTTTTAAAAAAAAAATTACTGTCAGTAAAGGAGAGAAACTACCTTAAACGTCTAAAAGCTTTTGAAAGCAAGCACAAGATGAAAAGTGAAGCGTTCTATGACAAGTTCAATACTGGAAAGCTTGGAGATGATGAAGAGTGGTTTGATTGGCTTTTTGTTTATGAAGCCTATAATAAAATAATTGAGCAGAAGAAAATAATAGATGGACTCTCTTTATGACCATTTATTATTTTGAAAAGATCAAAAAGAGGATTACGGAGCTGGAATGGTTGATAGAGCGAGAAAGAATTGATACAGAATATGATGAAGATGCTGATATCAGTAAGATAGGCGGAAATATTGTGTTCATGGACGGTTCTGTTCTCCATTTTAAAGAAATATTCATTGGGCAGAAAATGCATTATAGATTTCACTATATGGATGAAAAGAATAACCTGATAACCAGATGGGACAATGCTCCACACCATAAAGAGTTAAGTACCTTTCCTCATCATGTACATTTGCCAGATGGTGTGAAGGAAAACAAATCCGTTAAACTTATCGATGTGCTTGATAAAATTGAGAATATTGTAATAGAGAATTTAGGGTAGTTTTTAGAGGAAAATTGATAGATAATGTTGGACTAACGACAAGTGACAAATAGCATCTCAGAAGGAACTTGAAAGTTTAACCGTATTGTATGTGGAAATAGAGTTAAAAATTATGGGTATTGCAGCTAGTAATAAAGAGAACTAAGAACTAAGAACTAAGAACTAAGCACAAAGCACAAAGCACAAAGCACAAAGAACAAAGCACAAAGCACTAAAAACTAAGCACTAAGTGCTAAAAAAAGAAAGAAAAGGAGGTCTTTCATGAAGATAACCCGCTTTGAAGATATAGAATCATGGCAGATGGCAAGAGAATTAACTCGACAAGTATATGATGTAACTAAAAGTCATAAATTTTCTAAAGATTTTGGATTAAAGGACCAGATTTGCAGAGCATCAGTTTCTGTAATGTCTAATATTGCGGAGGGTTTTGATTCTGGTTCCAGGGCAGAGTTTGCCAGATTTCTTTCCTATGCACAAAGATCGTGTTCAGAGGTACAATCACAGCTTTATGTTGCACTTGATCAGCATTACCTGGCAATAAAAACATTTGATGAGGTTTACATGTTAACGGGCAATGCAAGTTCTAAAATTGGCGCTTTCATAAAATACCTAAAGCAACAAAAAACCAAGACCCAATAACAAAGCACTAAGAACAAAGCACCAGGCACCAAGCACAAAGCACAAGGCACTAAGAACAAAGAACAAAGCACAAAGCACTAAGAACAAAGCACAAAGCACTAAAAAGATACAGGCTCTGAACTCATAAGGCGTAGCACCGGTCATTAAGATCTGCATAAGGAGGTAATCTGGGAGGTAAGTTATTTTTTATTGAAGGAAAAAGCTGTGTATCCTTCCTCTTTTTATCGTCTTTTGTTCCTTTAATAATTTTTGCACTGGGAGGAAAAAATGTTGGCTGAAAATGAATATACCGTAATAATGAGGAAAAGCAAATTAGAATATGTTGCAATATGCTTGGAATTAAATGTTTCGGCAAGTGGTGTTGATCTGGCTGATGCTGAAAAAAACTTAAAAAATGCAATAGAAATATATCTTGAAGACATCAAGGAACATCAGGAAACAGTTGTTGAGCCGATTACCGTTAAAGAATTGATAGAATTCTTACGGGATACAGAGCCTGAGTGGCATGGTAAATCAGGGGACACCTTGTATTTTAGGCCGTTTGAAGTGCACGAGGTTCCTGTTTATGTATAAGCTCCCATCGATGTCCAGCAAACAATTTATTAAATTGTTGGAAAGAGATGGAGCCGCCTTTGTAAGACAAAAGAGAACAGATCATGCCATTTACTCACGATACTATAATGATAGAAGATATTCTGCACCGGTATTAATGGGTAAAAAGACCCTTGATCCAAACTATTGTAAAAGAGTGTTTAGGCAATTAAAATTTAGTGATGAAGAAATTGCCAGGGTATTACAAAACAAGAACAAATAACTAAAATGACAATCATTTTCTCGTAATGTGGGTTATGGTCAAAGAATCTTAACCATTTATATGATACATACTCACTCATTTTAGTTCGTTGTGGCTGGTGCTTAGTGCTTGGTAAGAAAAAAGCAAATCAAAATTAAGCTAAACACAGAAAGAAAAGGAGGTCTTTCATGAAGATAACCCGCTTTGAAGATATAGGATCATGGCAGATGGCAAGAGAATTAACTCGACAAGTATACAAAGCACAAAGCACCAAGCACGAAGAACCAAGCACTAAGAACAAGGCACAAAGCACCAAGCACAAAGCACCAAGCACAAAGCACCAAGCACCAAGAACAAAGCACCAAGAACCAAGCACTAAACCCCAGTCTCTGGTATGACTGAAAAACGATACATAATTCCTTACAGTGGTTATGCCAGGAAAAGGCACTTTCACAAGACAACAAGAGGTAAAATAGTAGAATTTGTTGTACAATTAGAGGTTAACTATGGAGGTAAATGGAATGAAGTAGTCAGATACGATTGTGCTCATGGTTTTGCTCATCGAGATTATTATAATTTGCGTGGGAAACATACGAAAGAGGAATTAAATCTTCGATTTGAGGATGCTTTAACTTTAGCTGATGATGACATAGATGAGAACTGGGAAAATTATATGCAAAAGTATTTGGGAGAGAGAACATGAATATTATGGAAAAGAAAAACACTGATTTGATTAAAGAGTTTAACAGATATATGCGTGAGCATCCAGATATTGCTGAAAGTATTCCAAACAATGCCGTTATAATTATGCAATTAGAAGGAGATGAAGGTTTTAATAAATGGAGTAATAAGATGGCCAGAGAACATATGGAAAAAGATCAGTCTGTAGTATACATTAGAATAAAAAAGATAAAACCTCTCATTTCTCGCATTGAAGAGTTAGAAATTGAACCGCATGCAGTATACTGAAAGACATCTACTTTAGACAATAATTTTTTGGCGAAAGGTGAAAAGCAAAAAGGTCAATTCAGTTGTATAGAAGAAGAAAAGGAGGTCTTTCATGAAGATAATCCGCTTTGAAGATATAGGATCATGGCAGATGGCAAGAGAATTAACCCGACAAGTATACAAAGCACAAAGCACAAAGAACTAAGAACAACGAACCAAGAACCAAGCACCAGTAACTAAGAACTAAGAACAACGAACTAAGAACCAAGAACCAAGAACTAAAAACTATGAACGATAGCGAAGTATTAATAAAAGTCGAAAACGTCTCCAAAAAATTCTGCCGCAAGCTGAAACGCAGCCTCTGGTATGGTATGAAGGATTTAGGCTCTGAACTCATAGGGCGCAGCAATAGTCACAGAGATCTAAGGAAAGATGAATTCTGGGCGCTTGACGATGTCTCCTTTGAACTGAAACGTGGTGAGTGCCTTGGATTGATCGGTCCGAATGGGTCGGGGAAGAGTACTCTGCTTAAAATGCTGAACGGCCTCATCAAGCCGGATAAAGGTAAAATAACCATGCGTGGACGTGTGGGCGCCCTGATCGAACTGGGAGCAGGTTTTAATCCAATTCTGACAGGAAAGGAAAATATATATATCAATGGCTCTGTCCTCGGTTTTACGGAAGAGGAAATATCAAACAAATTTGAAAGTATACTTGAATTTGCGGAGATAGGTAAATTTATTGATACACCGGTCCAAAACTACAGTTCAGGAATGAAAGTACGACTTGGATTCGCGGTTGCAGCCCACATGGAGCCTGATATTTTGATAATTGATGAAGTGCTGGCAGTTGGAGATATAGGGTTTAGAATTAAATGTATGAATGCAATTGATAGAATATCCAGGAATGCTTCTATTGTATTTGTATCTCATTCAATGCCAGCAGTTTCCAGGATATGTTCAAGGGTTGTCGTATTAAATTTATCCAATATTGTCTTCCAGGGATATAATGTATCGAAGGGAATTGAGCAATATTATTCTATATTTCAACGTTCAAAAACTCAAATCTTAGGAAGAGGAAAAACGTCAATTCATGAAATCAAACTCTATTCTGATAATAAGAAGGAATCAGATAATTCAATATTTAAGATAAATTATTTAGATAATTTATATATAGAAATGAGTTTTTCAGTTCATCTTGAAATTAAACGTTGCTTGATTAATATTGCGTTTTTGAACCAGGAGATGATTCCAGTCGCCCAATGTTACTCTATAAACTCTGATTTAGAAATTGTCAATAACGGGGAAATATTAAGATTTCAAATAAAATTCCCAAAATTTCAACTCAATCCAGGTATTTATTCTATTGATGTTTCTATTGTAGAAGAATTGGAAAACGGTAAAATTGGGGAAATTCTCTCAAGATATGAGTCGATAAAAAATTTCCAGATAGTTGGTGATGTGGTAGGTTGGGCGTCAATTCAGTTCCAGGGAGAGTGGACTATTATATAAAATGAAGAAAATATAGTGCTGTTAAAACAGATTATTAAAACTTTGGATTATCAAAAAATAATTCCAGTGAAGGTTGGGAATTAAATAATGAGTCATTTCGGAATAGTTTTGTTAGCCTCAGAACGTTCTGGCAGTAATTTGTTAAGAACTTTATTTGGGAATCACAGTCAAATTATTGCTCCTGTGGCACCTCATTTTTTGAATGTGTTTTATCATTTCAGAACTTTCTATAGTTAAATTAAATTAATACTTAATAATATGCAGTCCAATACGGAAACATATTCTATCGGCGAAGGTGTTACTGATTTGTCAAACAATGAAACATTAGTAATGATTGATAATGTTGTATGTTTTCAAGTATTGACCTTATATACGAGTTGAGCGTACTTTCTATTGCTAGGTAAGTGGAGTGTAGATTAATTTTGACGAAACTCTTTTTTTTTATATTTAAAAAAATATAAATCATGGATTTAACACATTCCATTATAGATAAACAGTTTATATTTATCATCGGTTCTCCGAAAAGCGGTACGTCTTGGTTGCAGATGATGGTTGGTGCACACCCTATGGTATGTACAACAGTAGAATTGACATTGTTTAATAATTATACAGCACCTTGGATTCGTGCTTGGGATCGTGAAGCTTCAAATATCGAAAAAGGGCGATGGTATCAGGGGCTGCCATTTCTTTGGACGAAAGACGAATTCTACGATTTTCTTAGGGCCTTTCTTTCTCGGGTTTATGAAAAGGTTGTTGCTACTAACCCGCAGGCAACACATGTGCTTGATAAGCACCCTGGATATTCCATGTTTGTAGAAGACATTTACAAGCTTTTACCAAACGCACAGTTTATACACATCATCAGAGATGGACGTGACGTGGCTATGTCAATGGTGGCTGCTTGTAGGGAAATTGGGTATGGGACTTCTACTATTCAAGGGTCTGCTGAGAGTTGGCAGAATAATGTTAAGGCAGCACTAAACGCCAGGCAGTATGGTGATCACTACCTGGAGGTAAGATATGAAGATCTTTTGGCTTCTGGAGTAAAAACTCTCAAGACCGTATTTGATTTCTGTGGTTTGCCTGCAAGTAATAAGGAGGTATCCTCCATTGTTGAAGCTCATCAATTTGAAAAGATGAAGGCAAAGAGACAATCTGCCGATATGAGAGTTAAGACAAATCCGGCTTTTTATCGAAAAGGAAAAACTGATAGTTGGCGAGAAGATATGAGGCCAATACAAAAATATGTGTTTGATGAAGTTGCAGGTCAATGTTTGTGCGAACTTGGATATGCAGAGGATGGCTGGTGGGCTGAGTCCCTGGTCCAAAAATTTACGTTACCCCTGCTTGCTATTATTACGAGTCGTAGGAACAAACAAGAAAGAGTTGTTCGCTGGATAAAGGTCCTTTTAGGCACAACAATATGCGGATACATCAAAATAATGTTTTCAAGGAATAGAAGAATGTAATTTCAGATATCAGGCAATAAAGTTGGATAGGAACTTGAGATGGTAAAACGGTTTGTGGAAAAGCGTAAATATGGTTGCAAGATTTATCTAAATGGATCGTTACCGAATACATTTGCAATGTTGTTTGGCTGCTATTATGCTGTCATGGCAGGCCACAAAGAGGAATTCGGTAAGCTAAACTACACGTATAATGATCGTTTTTTTGACCAACTTTTGAATTCTCGATTACCCTCTGAACAGTTAATAGAGTTGGGTGTGAGTGATTAATTTAGTGAGAATATCTTATGGTTAGAAAAACAGGCTCTTCATAAGAATCTGTGGGTAAGAATAATTAAATTATTATTTTTTTGAAGAAGGGCTCACCAAAAGGAATTTCTTTTATTCCCTCATCCGCCGTCCACCCCAGCGTTCAGTGAGGGTGGGCGGCTCCGAAGGGAATAAAAGAAATATTTTTTAATAAAATATCTGGAGAGCTTAAACCAACTTCAAATTAACCACTACTTATATTAAATATAACAGAGGGTTAACACAACACTTACGTGTGCCTGGCTAATAAGTTTATCCACAGATTCTGATGAGCAGGCGAAAAACAAGAACTTTTATAAAAAATTGGCGTTTTTTAAACGCATTTATAGTTTTCTCTTTGAATTAGCTAAGCTTATCTTTACAAATTACAGAGATCTTTTTGATTTGAAATATAATAATAACAAAGAATTAGTTTAAATATCATATGATAAAGTGAAATGACGAAATTGCCTTTATGAAATTAGCAATTATGCAACCTTATCTCTTTCCGTACGTTGGATATTTCCAGCTTATAAATGCTGTTGATACTTTTGTTATTTATGATGATGTTAATTATATAAAACAGGGATGGATTAATAGAAATTATATTCTTATTAATGGCAAAAAACATTTAATTTCTTTGGGCGTTAATGGAGCAAGCAGTTTTAAGCTAATTAATGAAATTAAGATTGGAACTAATAGAGATAAATTAGTAAAAACAATATTTCAATCATACATAAAGGCTCCGTATTTTGAAGAAGTTTTTCCAGTTATAAAGGAGAGTTTACTTTTTCAAGATGATAATCTTGCGAAATATATAACCAATAATCTGAAAAAAATAGCAGATATTTTAAATATAAAAACTGAATTTATAGTTTCTTCTGGGTTAGAAAATGATAAAAATTTAAAAGGGCAAGATAAAGTCTTGGATATTTGTAAGATGCTAAAAACTAGTACTTACATTAATGCTACAGGTGGTTATGAGTTATATTCTAGAGAAAAATTTAAAAAAAATCATATCGATCTTTATTTTATTAAGGCAAAAAAAATAACTTATAAACAATTTAACAATGATTTTGTACCAAATTTATCAATTATAGATTTGCTGATGTTTAATTCAAGAAGTGAAGTACAAAGACTATTAAATGAATACGAGTTAGTTTGATGAAAGAAATTGGAGGTTTTTTTGGATTAGAACTTAATAGGGGAAAAGAATGCCATTCCAAAGCTATAAGACTAAATAGTGGCCGGAAGGCTCTTTGGTATTTTATAAAAGTTGCGAAGCCTAAGAGAATTTATCTGCCATATTATATTTGTGATAGTGTGATTTCACATATTCAAAGAGAAAATGTCTCTATTGGTTTTTATCATATTAACAATTATTTTGAGCCTTTAATTGATGGTGTTATTTCTTCAAATAATTTTATGCTTTATGTAAATTATTTTGGTATTAATGAAAAAAATATTCACAAGTTAGCAGCAAATCATAAATATTTGATAATAGATAATTCTCAGGCTTTTTTTTCTAAACCGATAGAAAATTTATGTACATTTTACTCACCGAGAAAGTTCTTTGGTGTTCCCGATGGAGGGTATTTATATATCGATGAAATTCTGGAAGAATCGTTAGAAAATGATATATCGTACAATAAGTGTGAACATTTATTGAAGAGATTGGATGTAGGTGCCAGTACGAGCTATGAAATATATAAAAATAATGAAGAATTATTAGAGGATGCACCAATCAAAAGGATGTCAAAGCTTACACAGAGTTTACTTGCCTCGATTGATTATGCTCAAGCTAAGTCCGCTAGGGAAAGAAACTTCTTGTCCTTTCATAAGGTTTTTTCAAGTTTGAATGAGTTGGAACTATCCGTTGAAAATTTAAATGGACCAATGGTTTATCCACTTTTAATCTCAAAAGATGGTTTAAAAGAGTATTTGATCAAGAATGGTATTTACGTTGCGACATATTGGAAGGAGGTTTTAGAAAGGGTAAAGAAGAGTAGTTTAGAATACAAGTTTACAGAATTTCTAATTCCTTTACCCATAGATCAAAGATATGGATCGAGTGATGTGAATAAAATTATTGATATGGTAATAAACTTTGTCTGAAATAGATTTATTAAAGAGCAATACTAATATTAAAATTAATGTAATTTTACTTCATAAATTATGTGATTAAGTTGACAAGTAAAATATAAAGATGAAAAGGAGAAACAAGCATCAAAAAAATGAAAACCTAGAGATTATATTAAAGGAAATTAACAGCATCTTATGTCCGATTGAGGATAAAATCATAGAAAACTATAGAATGCCAGAATATCCAATAGTTTTAATCACTGGATGCGCAAGATCAGGTTCTACACTATTATTGCAGTGGCTAGCAGGTTTAGGGTATTTTTGTTACCCATCAAATATACTATCGAGGTTTTATGGTGCTCCGTGTATAGGTGCTAAAATTCAATTGATGCTGACAAAATATGACTTTAATAATGAAATATTCGATTTTAATGAGGAAGTTCCTTTTGAATCTGTTCTTGGTAAAACTAAGGGAGCTTTAGCTCCCAATGAATTCTGGTATTTCTGGAGACGTTTTTTCCCATATGGAGAAATTCAATATCTGGACGAACAATCTTTGAAACAGGTTGACGCTGACAAATTTGTAGCCGAGCTAGCAGCCGTTGAGGCAGTATTCAATAAACCTGTTGCTTTAAAAGGTTTGATCATAAATTGGAATATCCCTTATGTCTCCAGCATATTTGATAAGATTTTATTCATCAATGTTAAGCGTCATCCGTTTTATAGCATTCAATCACTATTAGACGCCAGAGTCAAGTATTACGGTAATCGAAAGGCATGGTATTCGTTCAAACCGAGAGAATATGAGGGACTCAAAGACCTTGAACCGTGCAGACAGGTTGCGGGACAAGTGTTTCATACGAATTGTGCTATCGAAAAAGGGCTTAGCCAAATTGATGCTAAACGATGTCTGAACGTCAACTATGAAGAGTTTTGTATGGACCCAGAGAAAATTTTTCAACAGATTGTTAATAAATTAGCAGATCAGGGTTACAGGGCAGATTGGCGTTATACAGGACAGGATAGTTTTCAACCCACAAATCAGATTCGATTGCCAGAAGAGGAAGGCGAAAAAGTCATTGAATCTTACAAGTTTTTTTCAGGTGAGGAGTTAGTATTATGAACAAAAAACGATTAGATGATTTTGCTAACTTTAATGGAGAGCCTACTTTCAATGAAGTGCATCATGTTCGTTGTAGAACATTGGTAATCACCAAAAGTTTTAGAAGTATATCAATAATATACTCAATCGACGTTGGTTGACTAGCCTAGGTCACTATATGCAGGGATTATATTTAGATCGGAATCAAATAGGGATCGTGACTCATAATGGTTTTTCTTTATACTCACATATAGAAAACCACAGACCATTGAGTGCCTTATCACATGTTTTGTTATTGAGAGTATCGTTCAAAAATTAAGGCTGCCTATAAAATTTTCAGAGATAATATAAGCATGTGAGAAATAAGCAGGTGGCATTCTGTTTCTTAAACAGAAAATTAATTGAAATAATAATGTGAATTTTAAAATACATAACAAAGATGAAAATACTCACATTCTCAAAGAAAGATTATAATAAAACTATTTTAATATCAAGTATGGGAAGAAGTGGCAGCACACTCTTAAATAATTTACTTAATTGTAACTCTGACTTTAGAGGGATTTTTGAACCATTTTTCCCTGAAAAAGTCGCACTTGCAAAACCATTTATTTATCCCTTATACATAAGACCTGAAAATAAAGACAGGAAATATTTAGTTCCAGCCAGAAAAATACTAACAGGAACTGTAAAAAATCAATGGACAGAAGAACTCAACACAAATCAATCATCAAAAAAATTATTAATTAAGGATATTAGGATTAATCTTTTTTTAAAATGGATAAACACTCACTTTCCGAATATAGAAATAATTTTACTTATGAGGAATCCATTTGCTGTAGCGGACTCATGGATAAATGCTAACTTTGGAGATGGTTCTCGTTCCAGATCTAGAATTATAGCGCAAAAAGAATTAATCAATGACTTCTTGCAACCATTTAAGCATGATTATCTTGCTATTGACGATGCATATTTAAGAGCGATTTTTTTTTGGTGTATTTATTATTATGTTCCATTGAAACAATTCAATCCGAAAGACATATCAATCATATGTTATGAAAACTTAATTACAAACTTAGACGAGGAATTGAGATATATTATAAATAACTTACATATAGAAATTGATTTCAAACATGCAAATCAAGTTCTAAATAAACCCACCCACACAACGAGAAAGAGCAGTGATTTATTAAAGCCTTCAAATACAATACGTTCATGGGCAAATCTGATAAGCAATTCAACTATTGACAGGGGTTATGAAATAATGAGTCTATTTAATATGGAGAATTTTTACAGGAACGACGGAACGCCTGACAAGCATGCAATTGTACATTATTTACAATAATGATTTTTTATACAAAGAAAGCTTGGTCTGAAGCAGGCATTACTCAACTTCAAGTAAAGGAAAATTATTAGCAGGAGTCAAAGTCAAAACTTCTACTGGCAAATAAAAAAATATTTTGAAGGTTCAGATGCTTTTAAGAAATTATCAAAAGCGGATATAAACATATGATTAAAACAGTAAAAAATCTGGCAATCTTCGGTGGTAAGCCGGCTTTCAACGAAGTGCTTCATGTTGGTTGTCCAAACATTGGTAACCGTCAAAGGTTTTTGAAGTATATCAACGATATACTCGATCAGCGTTGGTTGACTAACAGAGGTCACTATGTGCGAGAATTTGAGCAAAAAATAGCTGATCTGATTGGTGTAAAACACTGTATTGCAATGTGCAATGGTACGGTGGCATTGGAGATTGCAATCAGGGCTTTAGACCTCAGGGGGGAGGTTATTATTCCTTCCTTTACTTTCATCGCTACGGCCCATGCATTACAGTGGCAGGAAATAACGCCGGTGTTCTGTGACATAGACCCTGACTCTCATAATATTGATCCGGGCCGAGTTGAAGAATTGATCACACCTCGTACAACCGGCATCATCGGTGTACATATCTGGGGACGTCCTTGTGATGTAAAAGCTTTAGCAGAGATTGCGCAAAGAAGGAATCTGAAGCTGTTGTATGATGCGGCCCATGCGTTTGCATGCTCGCACAGCGGGCAGAAGATTGGCAACTTTGGTGATGCGGAGGTATTCAGCTTCCATGCAACTAAGTTTTTCAACTCTCTTGAGGGAGGGGCCGTTGTAACGAATAATGATGAATTAGCAACTAAGATCAGGCTGATGAAGAATTTTGGTTTTGATGGGATGGACAATGTGACTTATATCGGAACAAATGGTAAGATGAACGAGGTATCTGCAGCGATGGGTTTGGTTTCATTGGAAAGTTTAGACGAATTCATTAACATAAACCGGCAAAACTATGATTTGTACCACAATTATTTGTCTTGTATCTCAGGAATCAACCTGCAACGCTATGATGAAAGTGAGGATAATAATTTCCATTATATAATTATGGAAATAGATATTGATAAGATAGAAATTAGTCGTGACCAGTTGATGAATATTCTCCATGCTGAAAATGTTAGAGTGCGGCGTTATTTCTATCCAAGCTGTCACCGGATGGAACCATACCGCTCATATTATCCGACTGCGGGTTTACTATTACCTGAGACAGAGAAACTTTCTGAACGTGTACTGTGCTTGCCTACTGGATCAGCTGTTCGACCCGAAGACATAAAAGAAATCTGTCAAATTATTGGATTTGCTGTGGAACATGGTGATGAAATAAGCTCAAGGTTAACGGAAAGGCAGGAATGAATAGACTTGGATAGAGGTGATGAGGTATGAAAGTCAGTGTTTGTATGCTAACGTATAACCATGAGAAATTCATATCTCAGGCAATTGAAAGTGTACTGATGCAAAAAACTGATTTTGACTATGAATTGCTGATAGGAGAAGATGATTCATCAGACAATACCAGGGAGATTGTAAAAGAATATGCTGAAAAATACCCTGATAAAATTCGATTGTTTTTAAATGATAGAAGGAATGTTATCTTCATCAATGGAAAGCCCACAGGAAGGTGGAACTTCATTAATAACCTTAAACATGCAAGTGGAGAATATGTTGCTTTGCTTGATGGTGATGACTACTGGACAGATGAGTACAAGCTACAGAAACAGGTTGATTATTTGGATAATAACCCAGAAATTACAATTTGTTTCCATAAATTGACGATGATTTTTGAAAATGGAAAAAAAGAATCAGAAGCTTATCCTTCTCCCCAAGTAAAAAAAAGTTACACCATCGAAGACTTGATTAAAGGGAATTTCATTGGTTCATGCTCCACTATGTTTCGTAATGGCTTAATTCTTGAATTTCCAGACTGGTTTTATCAAACACCATTAGGTGATTGGCCATTACACATTCTAAATGCACACCATGGAAAAATTGGATGTATTACTCAAGATATGGGTGTTTACAGAATCCATAGTGGTGGTTTGTGGTATTCAAAAGGACTTGCCGAAAATTATTTAGGAGAAATCAAGTCATATAGAATTTTTTTTAAGCACCTTGATCGAAAATATGGAGAATTGATCAAATCTGGAATTTCTCATCGTTATTATTTGTTATATGAACTATACAAACAGAAGAACGACCGGTCAGGTGCCGTTTTATATCTTTTTAAATGTTTTAAGGCATATCCCGGTAATCCTGTTTTACCTTATCGTAAACTAATACGTGAAGTTTTAGATTTGTTTCCACCGGGAGTTATAAAGATATTGACTCTATTGAAAAAGCAGTTATACCTCGATCGTTAGTTTACCATACTTTTTTTTGTTACGGCAGAGGCTTTTAAAAATTATTTTCTTGATATACAATCAAGGTTTACTTTTGATTAATTTGGACAGACATGAAAAATAGTCTATCATAAATTAACCCGTCATAATAATTAATTAAAGATATTTTTGTCTTATTGGATGAATAGTTATACAGCTATATGAGAACTTATTACTAAATCTATTTTGCACTTAATACCAATAAAAGAAGTTGTTGTTCAGGATAATGCCTAAAAAAATTCTATTCATTAGTCATGATGCTTCACGGACAGGTGCTCCAATCATTTTGTTGAACTTTTTAAGATGGTTTCAGGATAATACCAATATTCCTTTTAGGATTATTCTAAGAGAAGATGGCGAACTAAAACCTGAATTCCAAGCATTGGCTCCAGTCAATATTTTTAATATTAAAAATATCCCCAACGATGGTTTAATTAAAAAAATTTTTTTCATCCCCGCATCCAGGCATTAAAAAATCGGTTTTGTCGAAAACGTCTTAAAAAGCAACTTAGTGATGACAATATAGGTCTTATTTATTCAAACACCATTACAAATGGTGAGATTCTGAGATTTCTGCTTGATCTAAATTGTCCTGTTATTACTCATGTTCATGAACTTGAATATGCGATACGCCAAGCTCAATCAAATACGTTTGAGAGTAACAAACGGCACTATATTGCCGTGTCACAAGCCGTTAAAAACAATCTAGTGCAAAAACACCAGATTCCGGAAAATGAAATAGATATGGTTCATGGATTTGTTCCAGGTTCAGTCTTAAGCATCAAACCGGATAATGCTGGTCAGATACGGAAATTACTTGATATTCCGGAAACCGCTTTTATTGTTGGCGGCTCCGGTATGACAACCTGGGCAAAAGGTAAGACACTTTTTGTTCAACTTGCATTTGATGTTATTAGAAGGCTTCAGGATAGGTGTGTACATTTTGTATGGGTGGGTGGGGGCGGGCGGAATGGTATCGATTACTACCAGATTCAGCACGACATCAATCACGCTGGTTTATCAGAGCGAGTACATATAATACCTCATGTGTCAAATCCCATTGATTACTACGCCGACTTTAATGTTTTTGCCATGATTTCACGTGAAGATTCATATCCATTAGTAAACCTTGAAGTTGCAGCCCTTGGAAAACCCATCATCTGCTTTGATAAAGCGGGAGGTACTCCTGAATTTGTTGAGGATGATGCAGGTTTTGTTGTGCCATATCTCGATATTCATGCAATGGCTGACAAAGTTATTATTCTGGCCAATGATGACGGATTAAGAAAAAAACTTGGATGCAGGGCTTCTGAAAAAGTTAGAGAGAAAAATGATATAGAAGTCTGTGCTCCAAAAATCCTAGATATTATTGATAGATTTATTTAAAAATAATAAGACTTTCTCTTCCGTGACTGATGTCAAAAATTAACTGGACAAATACATTCGCTTGAGAAAAATAATAACAACTTTGGCCTTTCTGAATAATGTGATTGTTGTGTTGATCCGCATAGAAGCTCGTTGCAATCCATAAGTTGTGAATATAACAAATGCATTTCTCTTATACAATTATTGAATTAATGTGTACCTAATATGGATCCACAAATTAAACCTCTGGTTTCTATAGCAATTCTAACTAAAAATGGCGGTAGTGACTTCGAATCATGTCTAATTGCAATTTACTCACAGCTAACTGATTTTAAATTTGAAGTTATAATCGTTGATTCCGGATCAACGGATGGTACACTTAGATATTTGAACAGATATCCTGTCAGACTATATAAGATAAAGCCATATGAATTCAGTTTTGGTCCAACCAGGGATTATGCCTTCAGCCTCGCAAATGGTAAATACATTGTAACTCTATCACAGGATGTTATTCCCGCAAATAGAGAATGGTTAAGTAAACTTGTTAAACCGTTAATCCAGAGTGAAGCAGATGCTGTCCAGGGAAGAACAATTCTTCCACGTGATAAAACAGTTTTCTACTGGGAAAAAAAAGGGTTATTTTATTTTACCAGTGAAGGGGATGAGTTTATTAGAAACTACGGGAATATAGGTGTATCTTTCTGTAGCTTTGCTATCAAACGTAACGCATGGTCGAAAACTCGTTTTGGTGATGCCGTGATGTGTGAAGATAAGGTTATACAAAGAAAATTAGGTGATAAAGGTTACAAAATAACAAATGCGAAGGATTCAATAGCTTATCATGGCCACAATTATAACTTGAAATCTCTAATAAATCGTTGTGAAAATGAGGGTCTTGGCTGGAGATATGCGGGAGTAAGATACCCGTTTTCCCAGATGATTGGCGACGTAATACAAAAGAGATGGGTTTATAAGATTTTGATAAAAGGTTTGTTAAAGAGAGAGATAAAAACCCTAGCGGAAACCTTGTTTTTGCTGATACGACCAATATCTTTATTTAAAGGAAATAGATTTAATAAAGTTCTTAAGTCATGAATATAAGCATAATCGTATGCACATATAATCGCGTTGATAGTTTAAATAGGACATTGCAGAGTATTAAAGCAATGACTGTATCAGATGATATAGAATGGGAATTGCTTATTGTTGACAATAATTCAACCGACAATACAAGAAAAGTTGTTGATGAATTTATAAGTACTTCCGGGTTAAATTGCAGGTATATTCTTGAGGAGAATCAAGGACACTCTCATGCAAGAAACAGAGGAATTAATGAATCTTGTGGCGAAATCATTGCCTATACGGATGATGACGTAATTGTTGACAAATACTGGTTGCAGAATATTGATAATGTTTTTAAAGAGAACAGCATTTCCTGTGTGGGTGGTAAGATATTGCCTATCTGGGAGATATCCTGTCCTGAATGGCTTGACAACAATCATGATTTTTATGGTAATTTAGCATTGCTCGATTACGGAGATAGCCCGTTTTATCTGGATAAACCGAAAATATGGGGAGCAAACTTTGTTGTCAAAAAGATAATGTTTGAAAAATATGGAACCTTTAACACCTCGCTGGGGAGGATATTCGGAAAGTTGTGCTCATTCGATGAAACAGATTTCCTCCAAAGATTGATTGAAAATGGAGAGAAGATTTTGTATACACCAAATTTAATTGTACATCACTGTATCCCTGCTAAACGTATGCGTAAATCTTACTTTCGCAAATGGCGATTTGATAATAGTGAGATGTCGGCACTTCTTAAGGGACCTTGCCATGATAGAAATATAATTGGAGTTCCTTTGTATATGATCAGGCAAACATTTATAATATTTTTTCAATGGATATTTACGCTTCCTCTTTCATGGTCAAGGCACTTCCGGAAAGAGTTAGAATTATTTGATAAAGTTGGTTTTATTTCCGGCTGTTTGAAGGTTAAGTGGAGCAGGAAATATAAATTATGAAGTTTCAGACATAATCACTCTCAAAAGATCAGTCTTATATTATCGTAGTCATTGATGCGGTGAGCTATGCAAAGTCATATTGTAAAACGAGCAAAGTTGGTTTTATTTCCGGATAATACTTCATATTTGTCTGAGACTTTTCAGGAGAGACATTTCTAGGATTTGTCTTCTACTGCCATTTGCCTGTTATGGTTCGGTAATCATAAAGCAAGCTTCAGTTTGATTGGTAGTAGTACGTAATCAATTAATCTTATTATAATCATAAGATTCTTCATAAAAAGTTCTGGAAATAGAGATTATCGAATAGCTTTCCTTTCTTTGTTTCATAAATCTGCTTGTAAATTGAATGAACTTCTTGTTTATATCAAATCACTTTAAGGGCAACATAGATAGAAAACCGACTGCAACTTATAAACGTATGGAAATGTTTATAAGTGCTGTAAAAGAGCTTGGTACTCTTGATATGTTATTTTATGTACCTTCTGATATAGATACTTCCAAATCCGCAGTAGCAAAATTTCAACAGTCTCTCTCCTCATACTGGGACGTTGATATTAAATTATTTCTCTGCCCGAGGGTTGAGCATAAAGAGAGGATGACACGTTGGGGTCTTTATGGGGCAGGAGCTTTCAGTTTCTTCAAACAGCTAAGATCTGCCGGTACAAGCGGGTTGCGCCAGGTACAGGCTTTCAGGGATTGTCTGCAGCGCAAACCTACATCGATCATCGCTCACAGGTTAGAATCGATCTGTCCATTGTTACTTACAAACCACACAGACATACCTGTCTATTTTGACCTGGATGATATTGAGCATGTGGCATTAATACGTAATATTGGTCAGCCTCCGAGATGGATGGGGAAACCACTACTATATTTACAGGTACCGGCACTATGGTGGGGTGAACGCCGGGCAATTAAAATGGCAAGGAAAACTTTTGTCTGTTCGGAAAAAGACCGTAACTATCTTCAGAATTTTTGGGGATTGTCTGGCGTTCGCGTTGTGCCAAATGCGGCTGCTATTCCAAAGCCACTTTCTCATACAAATTCACAGGTACTGCTATTTATTGGCAGCTACAATTATACGCCGAATGTTATTGCGGCAGAGTACTTGATCAATAAAATATGGCCTTATGTATACAAGGCAGTGCCTGATGCCCGATTATTAATTGCCGGGACCTATCCGGAGAATATTAGCTGTTTTAAAACAAAAATCCCAGGAGTTGAGTTTACAGGTTTTGTGGATGATCTTGACAAGTTATATCAACAGTCGAGAGTTATCTGTTGTCCCATCCTTTCCGGCGGAGGAACACGTCTTAAAATAATTGAGGCAGCGGCTTATGGTAAACCGGTTGTCTCGACTACAATTGGAGCAGAAGGTATTGAAATGTATGATGGGCGGGAGTTGCTTTTACGCGATGATCCCGCGTCTTTTGCTGAAGCATGTATTGATTTACTCAATAGTATCAATTTATGCAATAAATTGGGTTCTGCCGCACGGGAGGTGACAATCCGTAATTATGATCGAAATAATGTCATTCGCTTAATTAAGCAATATATAACGGAGGTAAATGAGTGATATATAGAATTTTACACGATATAGCTGCTGCTCATACTCTGAAGTTTGAGATGCCTGAACAAGAATATTTATGTCACTGTTACATTCCGAAACAAAAAATAAATTATTTGAAATATGGATAATAATAAAATATCAATTATCATTCCATATTTTCAAAAAGAAAGTGGAATATTAAAGAAATCGGTTCTTTCTGTCTTGAGGCAGAAAGGTGTCAATAATTATGAGATTATTGTTATAGATGATGATTCCCCGGTCCCGGCAAAAAAAGATCTGGGGTCTTTACTTGCAGATAACAAAAGTATTATAAAGATTATCGAACAGAAAAATACCGGCCCCGCTGGTGCAAGAAACAGGGGGCTAAATTCTGTATCAAAAGATACTGTATACGTAGCGTTTCTTGACTCTGATGATGAATGGGAGGTTTCACATTTGAAGAATGCCGTTTGTGGGTTGGAAAAAGGTTATGACTTTTATTTTAGTAATTTTCAACGTCACTTTTCAAATTACTCCAGGTTTCAACACCCTGATACTAACCTTAAGTTTTCAGCAAACAGTCATGTAAATATCGATAAAGAAATGAATCTTTATGAATTTAGGGGAAGTTTTTTTGATTCTTTATTACAAAATAATTTTATTGGTACTCCTACTGTTGTGTATAGATATGAGAATTATTCAAATTTTAGATTTCGTGAAGAATTTTTCAATGGAGAGGACCTGATATTCTGGCTTGATTTTTCTAAATTGAACGTAAAAGTAGTCTTTTCAACAAATATTGAGGTTTTTTGCGGAGAAGGTATAAACATTTGCGCAGGTGCTGGATGGGGAACATCAAATGCATTGAAGTTTGCACAAAATCAGATTAAAAAAAATAAGTATATTTTGAATGGTTTCACTCTAAATATAGATCAACGAACATTAATAAGAGGAAGGCTCAAGGAGGGAAGAGATTCCTTTCTGAAAGTATTGTTACATGAAATTGCAAATTCTCATAAAATTGACTTTAATACATTGTTAATACAATTGAAAATTGATTTTGGAACTTTTGTATTATTTTTACCAAACCTGTTGAGAATTATATACAACAAGTATGTTAACTAGTAAAACTTCAAGCACTAACAAAACAGCACCTGCTTTTTTTAAACAGCTCTTCATAAATAGTCGATCCTTTTCTACCGCAAATATCTAACTAATCTATTTAAATGCATAAAAAAAAAGTATTATTAATTTCCTATCATTTTCCTCCAAGTACTGAGGTCGGAGGAAAAAGAATTTTCAATTTTGCGAGAATACTACCTTTAAATGGATGGAACACATACGTATTAACTATTAAAGACCGCTATCTAAGTGCACTTGATACAGCGAAACTGAAAGACCTGGATATGGTAACAGTATTCAAAGCCGGCAGACTTCCAAATATTAAACAGGGTTACCTGCTATTAAAAGGGTTTTATTTAAAGAGGATCAAGAAGAGTGGAGTTACTCTGGACGAGCTTGAGGAATCGTTTGTTCATCCTGAATACGATACAATAGCCCAAAAGCTGAAAGACCTGGTAGAAATGTTATTTATTGGATTTCCGGATGAATATAGGACGTGGACAATACCGGCACTCTTCAAAGCTGTTAAGGAAATCAAGCGCAATAAGATTGATTGTATTGTCACCTCTTCTCCCCCAGTAACCTCTCATGTAGTTGGTCTTTTAGTGAAAAAGATTACAGGTGTTAAATGGATTGCTGACTTTCGAGATCCATGGTTAACACCGGTTGATTACACAAAACCAAGGCCGAGTAGATTATTGTATACTAAGATTGGCCTATGGATGGAACGTAAAATGATAGGTAACGCCGATAAGGTATTGACTACTACCAGGAGGCTTTGCAGTACTTACCAGGAATCATTTAAACAGCACCACCCGGACAAATTCATACATATCAGTAACGGGTTTGATAATGCACTGGTTTCCAGGTGTAATGGACTGAATAAATTCAGCACCTTTACTCTCTCTTACACTGGCACACTATATCATGGAAGAAGCCCGGAGGTGGTTTTTAAAGCTTTAAAAGAGTTAATTTCAGAGGGCAAGATCAATGCTGATGAAATGAGAATTAAGTTAATCGGAAACTGTAAATATCTGGACGGTTATTTGACATCTGAAATTGCCAAATCATATGGCCTTGACCATGTAGTGGATATTTCAGGTCAGGTACCTTATTTAAAGTCATTAGAAATTATCAAGAGAAGTCATTCAGCGCTGCTTTTGGCAGTAGATCAGCCTCTGCAGATACCCGCTAAAGTTTATGATTATATAGGTCTGGGAGTGACAATACTTACTTTGACCGGACAGGGAGAGACATCGGATTTGATTAAATCTACAGGAGTAGGGCAGGTTTTCAATTACTCAGATGTTGATGGAATTAAGGAGTTTTTGTATCAAGCTTTCAAAGAAAAGGATTTATTATCAACCCAGAGTTCTATTGAAGTTTTGTCAAAATATGATACAGGAAATATTGTAAAAGAATTAGCCCTCCTTCTTGAAAGAATAACATAGTTATTCCTGTTACCTTTGAATGCGGTAAAAGAGTGGCCAGTAGAGAATATGCTCAAGAACATAATACTTAAAATAAAAAGAAGAGAGAACTCTTTTTATGCTTCTCTCTATAAAATTGCCAACTTTCTTTTAAATTTCAATATTCCTTCTATTTCACTAGTACACCTTCCTCTTTACTATCTGGACAGTTTTACTAAGTCAACGATTAGATGGTTTATCAATGTGTTCTGGTCAGTCCCACTTTTCAGGGCAAGATGTGAAACGGTTGGCAGAGATTTGCGTTTACTGAATGGAATACCATATGTTATTGGAAACCATCTGAAAATATATATAGGAGACAATGTAAGGATTGGGAGAACAACCTTTGGGGCAAGTAAGGTATTTGATAGTCCGGTATTAAAGGTAGGAAACAATACCTATATTGGCTATGGTGTCACTATCAGTGTCGCGAAAGAAGTGATCATTGGTGACAATTGCATGATCGCTTCGTGTATCATCATGGATAGCGATGATCATCCTATTAGTCCGGAAAAAAGACTGTTAGGAATGCCTGTCGATAAAGTAGATGTTAAACCGGTAAGAATTGGAAATAATGTGTGGATTGGTAACGGCAGTATGGTCCTGAAAGGGGTAACCATCGGTGATAACTCAATTATAGCCGCTCATTCGGTTGTTACAAAAGACGTAATGGAAAACTGTGTATATGCGGGTAATCCTGCAGTTTTAAAGAAAAAAGATATAAATAAAGAAGAACAGATTTAAGAATTTCATTATTATGATAATCACAAAAAACAGTTTGTGATTATCTTAAGATATTTCTCACTTATTATATTCTCCAATGAAAAATATGACATCAGATAGATATCGGAGGCAAATAGACATTTCTGTTGTAATTCCTTTATTTAACGAAGAAGAGTCTCTACCTGTTTTGTACGAAAAGCTGAAAGGAGTGCTTGAAGAACTGTCAATTTCGTATGAAATTATCTTTGTTGATGATGGCAGTACTGATAATTCTTATGAAATTATCAGTAAAATTCAAAATAAGAACTCATGTGTCAAGACCATTAAGTTCAGAACAAACGCTGGTAAGGCAAAGGCTTTAAACAGGGGTTTTAAGGTAGCAGGCGGGAATATTGTCTTTACCATGGATGCGGACCTTCAGGATGACCCGGAAGAAATCCCCAATTTTCTGAGTAAGATTAATGAAGGTTATGATCTTGTGTCCGGTTGGAAGAAAAAAAGACATGATCCTCTTGAGAAGAGGCTTCCATCAAAGCTGTTTAATAAAATCACATCACTTTTTACCGGACTTAAATTACACGATTTCAACTGCGGATTTAAAGCATACAAACGTGAAATCCTTGATGAAATAAGTGTTTATGGTGAGCTTCACCGTTATATTCCTGCCCTTGCGCATTGGCAGGGATACCGTGTAGGAGAGATCCCCATAAAGCATCATCCTCGTAAATTCGGAGAATCCAAATACGGATTGAAACGTTATATCCGTGGCTTTTTCGATCTTTTTACCGTTGTATTACTGACAAAATATATAAGAACCCCGATATATCTATTTGGATTTACCGGATCATTATTTCTCACTGTCGGTTTTTTAATCCTATTTTTTATAACATACTTGCAAATTACATACGGTTCAATATTAGGGCATAGACCACTGTCCTACTTTGGTGTTTTATCTGTTCTTTTCGGTTCTCAATCCATTTCGTTAGGATTCCTCTCTGAAATGCTTGCTAATATATCACAAGCTAAGGGAGGGGGGGGGATAAGCATCAGGAATTATATTGGAGACAATCAAAAGGAGACCGGAGATGTAGATCTGTCAATAGTCGTTCCTCTTTACAATGAACGGGAAAGTATAAGCATCCTCCATAATTCATTAAAATTAAATCTGTCAAACAGCGGAAAGAATTACGAGATTGTTTTTGTCGATGATGGGAGCAATGATGGATCATTTGATATATTGATGGACATATACGGCAAAAATGATCGTATCAAGATTATACAGCTACGCAAGCGTTTTGGAAAGGCTTCGGCGCTTCAGGCAGGATTTAATTATTCAGTTGGAGAGATAATAATAACGATGGACGCGGACCTGCAGGACAGTCCTGGAGAGATTCATCATTTTATTAAAGAGATTGATAAGGGCTGTAACTTTGTCATTGGCCATAGAACTGAAGTGCCACTCTTTAGCCTTCTCTCTTCCGCGATCTTCAATAAAATAGTTTCCCTATTCAGCCGGGTAACGTTTAGTGACATAAATTGTGGTTTAAAGGCATTTAAGAGGTCAGTAATTAAGGATTTAAGGTTATATGGAGAGCTGCATAGATACTTTCCCATATTAATCGCAAGAAAAGGGTATAAAATAGAAGAAATAAAAGTAGCACATAATCCAAGGCAGTTCGGTAAATCAAAATACGGTATAACACGCATACCAAAGGCATTTCTGGATCTATTCACAATAGTTTTATTAACAGGGTTTCAGGGTAGGCCGCTTCATTTTTTTGGAGGGATTGGAGTTTCTGTCGGATTAGTCGGCCTTTCAATCAATGCCTATTTGTGCGTTCTTAAGTTCATAGAGGGTAATATTGGAAACCACTATACCCTCTTACTAATGGGCGTCATGTTAATGGTCCTGGGGCTTCAGTGGTTTTCCGCGGGGATTTTAAGTGAATTAGTAAATGGTATTTATGAGAGAGAGTTTGGAGAAGATATTGAAGGTTAAATCTCAGGTCTGCTATTTTGGTACATACGAGGAGACATATTCAAGAAACCAGATAATGATTAAGACCCTCAAAAGGATGGGGCATGAAGTAAAAGAGTGTCATATTTCATTGTGGGGAGACAAAATAGATAAAACAAGGACATTTGTTGGTGTGGCAAGTAAAATCCAATTCGTCTTAAGGCTAATGTCTATCTATCCAAGGCTTTTTATTAAATATCTGTTTATTGGTCATCACGATATCATATTTGTAGGTTATTTTGGTCACCTTGATATATTTTTCATAAAATTATTCTCAATATTTAATAAAAAGAAGATTGTCTTTGATACGTTTCTTTCACTTTATGATACGATGGTATGTGACAGGGAGATGTTAAAAGTGGGTTCTTTTTCTGCCAGGGTTGTTTACTCGCTTGATAAATATTCCTGTAAACTTGCGGATGTTGTTATCCTGGATACATACGCGCATATTGATTATTTTAATAATACGTTCGGTACCCCCAGAGAAAAAATGGCCAGGATATTTGCCGGAGCTGATACTGAGATATTTTCCCCTGGAGTTCAAAGAAAGCAAAATGGAAAATTTAATGTACTATTCATGGGTAAATATACACCATTGCATGGTATTGAATTTATTGTCAAAGCCGCAGAGATAATGAAAGATGATACGGGTATACAATTTACTTTCATTGGTAAGGGTCAGCTTTATCAAAAAATAAGAGGTATGGTAGTGGACGCGCAACTTGATAATATACATTTTATAGAGTGGGTAAAATATGAGGAATTACCTCAATACATTGCAAATACTGATGTATGTTTAGGGATATTTTCAGATTCACTGAAGGCGTCAAGAGTTATCCCTAATAAGGTTTTTCAGTACATGGCTATGGGTAAGGCTATCATTACTGCCAGAACACCAGGTATCGTTGAAGGTCTGAAAAATGGTGAAAATGCGTTGTTATGTAACCCTGCCGACCCTCAAGACCTATCCAGGGCCATTATCAGGCTGAAAGAAGATGGATCATTAATGAACAAAATTGCGTCCAGTGCAAGGGAAACATTTCTTGATGTATCAGGAGATAATGCAATTATTCATGAGCTTGAATGTGTCCTGGAGAGAATACATTAATTGTAGATTGGTTTGAATTTACGTTGAATCAATTTCTGAAAAATGATTTATGAATACTTGAAATTATTACAACTGTTGATGTTATTATAAATTTTGCTTCAAATTAATTGATAAATATGAATGAAAAAATGATCGCAATTCTTGCGCCATACAAGAGACACATAAAAAACTTATTTGGTGTGTTTGCCAGTCTGACTGGATTTGTCATCCTGTATTTACTGGTAAGAAGGGCAGGATTTAGTAATCTTTTAAATACCTTTCTGCATCTTAGCCCTGTGTACCTGTTTCTGGGAATATTTTGTTGGATATTGAATCTGTTAACAGGAACATACCGTTTTAAGAGCTTTTGTGATATTAAGATACCATTCCTGAGATTATATAATATATACCTGTATGGTGTCATCCTCAATTATGCTTCTGCGATCCAGGGGCTTGGTATCGGGGCAAAAGTTGGACTATTAAAGTTAAACAAAGTAAAGGTGTCAAAGACCACTGCATCCATCGGTCTGGAGATTATCTATGATATACTTTTTGCCGGTATGGTTTTTATTGTGTTTGCAATAAAGTATTATGATCAGGTGGGAAGCAAAATTGCAGGTGCTTCCAGGTTCCTGATTCCAGGGATATGTATCGTGATTGTGCTTATTGCAGGTCTCATTTTTTTTCGAGGGAACAGTTTCATCCAGAGTTTTATTAGTCATTTTGCAGGCGCTTTTAAAATGCCGCAGGCTATATACAACTTTTTAATTACCTCTACAATATGGATCCTGGGAAGCTTACTTATGTACTTTTTAGTGCTGGCAACGGGGAGTTACATCAGTTTGCAGAATATACTTTTTGCGACAACTGCAGCATTTATTTTAGGTTTAATAAGTTTTGTTCCCGGAGGTCTTGGAGTAAGAGACGCTATATCCGCATTTGTATTGCATCTATCAGGACTGGAAGCCGAAATGGCGATTTCGATAACACTTATTAATAGAGTTATTGGTATTTGCACTGTTCTGGTCATTCTTACGATGATTAATTTAGCCAAAAAACTGATACCAGCAAAAGCTAAACATGATATATGACTCTGTTGATATAATTCGATTCTTTTCAAATTTTCAGAAAAGTTGTTGCCGTAAGTCATTGCTGTCATTGGATTGAAAAATTGACTATTTAGCAAAAACCGATTAAATAACAGAGTCATATTGCATTGAGAGTGTATTATGAAACGTCTTACAAAAATTAACCACTGGGATAATGTTCATACAGATAATAAAAATCACTTTCTGCAGAATATAGGTGATAAACTGAATGAAACAAAATATTTCAAAAGCTATACCTTTTCAGCTTTTGACAGATTGTGCCGAAAGTATTTGCCAAATCTATTTAACTTAAAGATTCTGGAAGTTGGCAGTGCCCCTGGCAGGAGACTTTTATATATGCACAAAATTTTTGAATATGAACCTTATGGAGTAGAGTACTCTGCGGACGGTGTAAATTCAAATAAGGAGTACTTCAGAAAAAATAATTTAAATCCCAATAACGTGATCCATGCGGATTTTTTTGATCCGGCTTTTCAGAATTCATACAAATCGTCTTTTAATATTGTTTCATCTTTTGGTTTTATTGAGCATTTTGATGATCCATCAAGAGCAGTTAAATATCACCTGAATCTTCTAAAAAAATCAGGATTGATTCTGATAACAGTGCCAAACCTGAGAGGACTCAATTATTATGTTCAGACCATTCTGAATAAAAGTGTAATTAAAAAGCACAATTTAGAAATCATGGAGCTCCAAAGATTTCGATCACTGTTTATGATGGAGTCTATAGATGAAGTTTATTGTGATTATTATGGAACGTATAATTTTGCAACATTCAACGTTAAACCCGGATCAATTATGGTATATGTAAAATATATCCTTCTATGCCTTCAAATGGTGTTGAATCCTTTGATGCATGTTTTTTTAAGAAACAGGGGATTAGACAGCCCTTTATGGAGTCCTTATTTAATCTTTATTGGGAAAAAAAAATAGATTTATGTGTGGGATTGCGGGAATAAATAGATTCTCTTCTGATAAGGTCATTGATGTGGACCTTGTAAAAAGGATGTGTAACATCATCGCCCATCGTGGGCCTGATGATGATGGTTTCTTTAATGAAGGGAACATTGGCCTTGGCATGAGGCGCCTATCAATAATTGACCTGAACACGGGGCATCAACCCATTTATAATGAAGACAAATCAGCAGTTGTTGTTTCAAACGGTGAAATATATAATTTTAAAGAACTACGGGATGTCTTAACAGGAAAGGGTCATGCGTTTAGCACAAAAACAGATACTGAGGTAATCGTCCACCTTTACGAAGATTATGGAGTTAACTGTGTAAATCATCTCAGGGGAATGTTTGCCTTTGCTCTGTGGGATAAAAACAACAGACGTTTATTTCTTGCCCGGGACCGGCTGGGACAAAAGCCGCTTTATTATACCATTGCTCAGGGGACCTTATTCTTTGCCTCGGAGATTAAGCAGTTGCTGCTTGCCGATGAGGTGGAAAGACACATAAACTTTAACGCATTAAACTCCTATTTGTCAACAGGGTACGTTCCTGGAGAGGAAACCCTTTTTAACGGCATTCGACGACTTAACCCTGGGCATTTTATGACGGTAGAAAATGGGAATATGCGGCTTCAAAAATATTGGGATATTAGTTATGCAGAAAAGCAGACAGTAATAAAGGAAGCAGATGCTGTTGAGAGGCTTGATGAACTGGTCCGTGAATCAGTCCGTTTACGTATGATAAGCGATGTTCCACTGGGCGCCTTTCTGAGCGGGGGAATAGATTCCAGTGCACTTGTTGCCTACATGAGCCAGATCACAAACAGTTCTATTAAAACGTTTTCAGTCGGCTTTCCGGTTGAAAAATATAATGAAATAACCTTTGCCAGAATTGCCTCAAACCATTTCCAGACTGACCACCATGAATATACTATGGAAAAACTCTCCACCCGCCTGCTGGAGGAGCTTGTCTGGTACCATGATGAGCCATTGGGGGATTCCTCCTGTGTGCCATTGTATTTTGTATCAAAACTCGCGCGGCAGCATGTAACTGTTGCATTGTCCGGGGAAGGTTCTGACGAAATTTTTGCAGGTTATCACCACTATCCTCTCGAAAGAATGGCCAGGTATTATGATTATCTTCCTGGCGTTATTAAAAATGGTATATATTCCATTTCCAGGAAATTACCCAAAAAAAATATGCCCAGCTTATTCATGGGTTCTGGGCGGCTAAGCAGGACAAGGCCAGAAGGCCGGCCTGCTGGATGGCAGTATTTAATGAAGAAGAGAAATCCGCTCTCTTTTTGCCGGAGATTTATCATGGAATCAATAACCACTCATTTCACACTTATGAAGCATTCTATGAAAAGTGTGCGGCGGATAATTACCTGGAAAAGGCCCTTTACCTGGATGAGAAGATATACCTGCCGGATGATTTGCTTATGAAGGCGGACAAGATGACAATGGCCAACAGCCTTGAGGCAAGGTCGCCATTTCTGGACCATAAGCTGGTAGAGTTTGTGGCGCAGCTTCCACATGAATACAAGCTCCGGGGCAAAACAGGTAAGTATATTCTCAAACAGACAGTAAAAGATATTATTCCTGAGGAAATAGTTTACAGGAGGAAACACGGGTTTAACGTTCCTGTACAGACATGGCTTTCAGGTTGGTTGAGAGAATATGCGCGCGAATTGTTGAGTGAGCAATTTATCAGACAACAGGGCATCTTTAATCCTGATTATGTTCAGTTTGCCTGGAGACTTATGGAGAAAAAGGCGTACAACTATGACCGAAGGGTATGGCTGATTTTAATGTTCCAGATATGGTATTGTATTTTCATAGATAAAAGCATAAATGTCAGAACAGAAAGTATGTAATCTGATATACAGATATTATCCCATTATTGGTGGGGCGGAGAACCAGGCCATACTCCTTCTGCCACGACTTCAACATTACGGTTTTACCCCTTTTGTCGTTACCCGTAAATTTTTAAAAGAGCACGAAGTTTCAGAAATGAAAGATGGTTATAGTATATACCGTGTGCCGGCTATAGGAAAAGAACTGACAGGTCACATTTCATATACGATATCAACTCTGCTTTTATTGTGGAAAAGAAGGAGAGGGTTCAGCATCGTCCATGTACACGGTTCTGTTGGGATGGGGCTGATCGGGCTGTTTATTGCCACAGTTTTAAGAAAGAAAATTATTATTAAGGTATCTGAGGATCAGAAGATAGGCCGTATTATGAGGAAATGGTACGGTCCTGTTGTGCTCAGTTTATTTAATAACATAGACCGTGTAGTCTGTATCAGTGATAAGATATATAATGATCTTGTGAAGATTGGTTTTAATAAGAAGAAAGTAGCTTTTATTCCTAACGGGGTTGATTCTGATAAATTTAGTCCACCCGACAACAAGATGGTATTGAGAAATGAATATAAACTGGATCCGGATTGTTTTACAGTAATCTTCTGCGGCAGGTTGGTAAGGAGAAAAGGGTTGGATATCTTATTAAGGGCATGGTTGTGTTTTATACATGACCACCCGCAAAGTCGGCTGATTGTTATAGGCTCGGATTCCCTTCAATCAGAGGGTGTAGAGACTGAGTCTAAGAGGTTTGTTGCAGAACATAATATGACTGAACAGGTTCATTTCCTGGGTATACAGAGGCAAGTTGACAAATTCTTGAAATGTGCCGATTTGTTTGTTTTTCCAGCACGTAATGAAGGCGAAGGACTCTCCAATATATTACTTGAAGCAATGGCCTGTGGACTGCCGGTGATTGCTTCAGATATTGATGCAAACCGTCAGTTACTGGTTGATGGCGCTAACGGATTGCTTTATCCTCCGGAAGACTACAAACGCCTTCTTTCAAAAATACTACTTCTCCGTTGTGATAATCAAATGTCTCAAGAAATGGGTGAGAATGCGCGTAAAACTATTTTAGCTGGTTATAATATTGATTCAGTAACAAACCAATATGTTAAACTATATAATACTTTAAATATATAATTAATATGTTAAGCACAGATAATAAAACAAACATCGTGAAATATGCATTTTGCTATATAATCTTCATGGCATTGTTTGTACGCCTCTGGGGGATATGGAATGTTAGTACAACCGATGAATATAATGAAGTAATTGAAGGGCTCAGGGTTTGTTCCGGACATATTAATCTGGAACGCTGGATAAAGCGTTTTTATCTCTATATACTTTCTGTAGAATACGCGGTGTATTATATTCTCTGGTCGGTATTTAATTCTTTCTCCGGCCCGATGGAGTTTGCGGAGAAAATAGTCAGAAATATGGGTCCTCTATTTACACTGGGTCGTTTAACAAGCGTAGTTGCAGGCACCTTGACAGTAGGTGTTTTATTTAAAACAGGGTATAAGTTTTTTGATAGAAAGGTCGCGGTTGTTGCGTCAATATTGTTGGCAATAACGCCGTTTCACGTTGATCTTTCACAACAAGTCAAAGTTGATGCGGTGCTGGGTCTTATGGTTGTTTCAACACTCTACTATATCTTGAAGCTTATGCACGGGAGCAATGTAAGTAAGTGGGATTATGGCTGGTGTGGGTTCTTTATGGCCCTGGCAATTCAAACAAAGATTAATTCAATATTATTGTTTATACCATTCTTAATTACCGTTTCTTTTGGTTACAAAATGGTGAAGGAGAGGATTTTTAACTTCTCAAAATTTTTTATTATGTTTTTTATTATTGGTTTTATCCTTGGTAATCCTCCAATATTGATTGCTCCTGTGAAATTTGTGAAGAGTATTATGGGACTAGGTAACGTCTACACAACTGGAGTCAATGTTGTACCCAATGATATCATAGGGTTTCTGGCTTATCCCCTCTATTATTTCCGCAGTATGGGAATGGTAATCTCCATTTTAACAATACTTTCTATTATCTATGTTCTAGTCCATCGGAAAAAGCGGCAGATTGTAATACTCTCATTTATTGTCAGCTTCTATATTTTGATGGGTGCATCGAAAAACCTGGTCGCATACTATTATTTGATCCCTGTTGTACCATTTATATTTATTCTAGTTGGAGAATTTCTCAGTGACATGCATACAAGATTTGTACAAAACAGTGGGCCAGTTTGTACGAAGAAGTTAATACTTACTCTGTTTATATTTTTTGCGTTAATCAAACCCGCTATTAATGTTGTCTCTCATGGGATTTCTTTGAGTGGTAAAAATACAAGGTATCTTGCCAGGGACTGGATAGAAGCCAACATACCTCCCGGTAGTAAAATTCTGATGGATTCAGGAAAGTCTATCAATTCATTTGCCCCTCCAATTGCGGAAAATAGAGAAAGCATGGAAAGGACATTAAAAAAGGCAAGAGGAAATGTTAATGAAGGAAAGATTATTCATGGGATGGTTGATAAGAACGCGTTAATTTACTATGAATTATTATTAAAGACTGTTCCTGTAATCTCATATGATATTACCTCCACAATGTTTGGTCTGGATGTGGAGGATATTGGGTATTATAAAAAAAATGAGTACGAATATATTATTTTGAGTAGTGGTATGCTGAAAGACAGGACATCAGAATTCTTTAGAAAACAAAACTCCAGAGTTGCTTCATTTTACAAGTCAGTGTATTCTGAAAAAGGCGTTACTTTGATAAAAACAATCTCTCCGACTACATATAATCAAGGTGATACCTTCTTCATATACAAATTATGATGGAAAATAATTCAAATATAAAAAAACTTTTCTCTCCTGAGAAAAGTTTTACCTATACGCTATTAATTGTACTCCTGGTTTTCGGATCTTTTCGACCTGACAGGCTGATGCCAGGGGGAAGGGTGTTGATCCATTTCCCTACCTTGATTTTGTTTGTTCTGTTAATCTGCTATATAAAAGAACCACGCAAGTTAGTTGGTAATTTACAGACAAAATTCTTTTTTGCGTTTATGGCATTGATGATCATTCAAGTGCCGTTTGCAAGAAATACAGGCGTTTCTATTGCGGTAATAAGAGGTTTCGTGATTTTTACCATAATAGGGTATCTCTTCAAGGTACAATTTGTTAATAATCATTATAAAATAGTTAAATACATAAAGTTGTATGTTATTTTAAGTATTTTCATCGCTTTTTTAGGATTAGCCAGGGGCCTTGTAAACTTGCCAACGATAAGTGATGAAAATGACTTTGCACTATTAATGAATATCCTTATTCCATTTGGATATTTTCTTGCACAGGAGGCAACGGATATAAGGAAGAAAATATTTTATTATTCTTGTGTAGGATTATATGTTTTAGGGAATGTCGCGTCCTTCTCCAGAGGTGGTTTTGTGGGACTGCTAGGCGTGGGGCTTTATATATTTTACAGGAGTAAAAATAAGGTAACATTAATTTTCATAGTGGTATTCATGATTGTACTGATGTCTGCGTTTGCCAGTCAGGAATACTGGGATGAGATGGCTACTATCACAGGACAAGTGGAATCGCAGAGTGGTGATACTGGACAGGAGCGTTTTGATAGTTGGTTGGGTGGGTGGAGAATGTTTCTGGATCACCCAATAATTGGCGTTGGAGCACAAAACTTTGGAATGTGGATTCAAGATTATTTTCCAATAGAAGAGAAAGCTTATAGAATGTGGGGAAGGGTTGCCCATTCTCTGTACTTTACACTGTTACCTGAAATGGGTATTGTCGGAACAATATTTTTTTTCGGAATGATTTGGGGAAATTATAAAGACCAGCGTTATCTCTCGACCCTTGAAACAAAAAAGGGGGCGCTACTGGCAGCTACAAATCTTACTGAAGAAGAGAAAGAGAGTATTTCCAAAGGGATACGAACACTTCACTTTCTTTCACTTGCGTATGGTGGAGCAATGGTTGCGTATCTGGTTACAGGCATTTTTATCTCTGTTCTGTGGTATGGGTATTTCTGGATGCTTACGTCATTTTATGTTATTACCTCAAATGTGGCACGAAACATTGAAGAACAAATTAAAAACAATAGTAAAACGTTAAAACCAGAGAATTCAATTTATATGGCTTATGGCAAATTTGACCAGGTATCCTGACAAAATAAGAGTATTGTATCTTGTCCTTGAAATGGAACTGGGAGGGCTTCAGAGAATCGTAAAACTTCTGATCGACAAGCTAGACAGAGAGAAGTTTATTCCCTATCTCTGTTGTCTTGATAATGGGGGGTTCTTTTATGATCAATTAGAAAATAATTTGCTTAAGGCATATATTCTACAAAGAAAACCTGGCCCATTTGATATAGGATTATTAGTCAGATTATACAAGATTTTACGGGAAAACAAGATTGACATAATTCATTCGCAGAGCGGTTGTATGGTATACGCGGCGCTTGCCGGAAGATTGGCAAGGGTAAAACGCATTGTTCATACTGATCATGGTCGGTTTAAACCGGATAAAAGGTCTATTATGCTGGAAGAATGGATTTCGTCGAAAGTGATTCATCATGTGATTGGAGTATCTCACGAGTTGACCGAGTATCTGGCCTTGCAAGTAAAAATAAAAAGAAAAAAACTGCTGACAATTATCAATGGTGTGGATACACATAAATTTATACCAATGCATTCAGAACGACGTAATAAATTAAAAAAGAAATACGGATTGAATGAAGAAGTTAAAGTATTAGGTACGATATGTAGACTAGATCCCGTTAAGAATCTGGAGTTCTTGATTTCCTGCCTGCCGTCTATTTGTGAAAAAGTCACTGAATGCAGGCTTCTGATTGTAGGAGACGGGCCATGCAGGGAGCGTCTTATCAAGCATGCAGAAAGCCTGGGGATAGATTCGAAAATCAGTTTTACAGGTGCAATGTCAGATGTCGACAATGTTTTACCTGCTTTTGACGTCTACGTTTGTACATCTTTGAGCGAAGGCACATCCATGACAATTTTAGAAGCAATGTCATGTGGTCTTCCCGTTGTAGCATCGGCGGTAGGGGGAAACAGTTCGCTTGTAGATGAATCAAATGGGAGGTTATTTCCTCTAAACGATGCAGACGTATTCAAAAGGAGTGTTATAGAACTTTTAGAAGACGAAGAACTGCGGAAGCAAACTGGTCAAGAGGGTCGGAATAAAATTGAAAAAAATTATGACTTTGATAATGTTGTCAGGCAGTATGAAAAATTGTATTCATCATTTTAATCAGTAGCAACTATGTAAAGACCTGCTTATGGCAATCAATATACTGCATCTAATTGATAGTGCCGGATATTATGGCGCTGAGAATGTAATAATAAACTTGTGCAAACAGATGAAGAATACTGATTTTGTACCAGTTCTGGGATGCATAATGTCCAAAAAAGACGACCTTCCAGAGGTAGGTGTTGTGGCGAAGGAACACGGTATTCAAGTCGTTCCGGTTTTTCAGACAGTAAAATTTGATTGGTGGAGTTTGCGACGCCTCATAAATAAATACAATATAGACATCATACACTGCCATGGATATAAACCATCAGTATTAGGTTTTCTCGCAGAGGGTAGAAATGGTAAACGAATAATTATAACATGTCATCTCTGGACTAATGAAACTTTCCGATTGAAGTTGTATGCCTTCCTTGAATCGTTCGTTATGAGAAGGGTAAGTGTGCTTATAACAGTTTCTGAAACAATCAAAACGGTATTATTAAAGACGGGAATGAGAAGAGACGATATCGTAGTTATCCATAATGGTATTGATCTGGAGAAATGGCATGAATTGCACAATTTTAACAAACTGTTGTATAGGGAAACGATCGGACTGAAAAAAGATAGTATTATAATAAGTTTATTTGGAAGGCTGAATTTGCAGAAAGGGCACAAGTTTCTCCTGGAGGCAATAGCGGGATTGAGTATAAATAATATTGAGGTGATGTGTATAGGAGACGGTCCGCTCAGACAAGAACTGGAGGTATTGAGCAGGAAGTTGAACATTAACAATAGTGTGCACTTTCTCGGATTCAGAAATGATATAGAAGAACTGTTAGAGATAACGGATATATGTGTATTGCCCTCTTTAGACGAAGGGCTTCCAATGATACTGTTAGAAGCAATGGCAATGAAAAAGAGTGTGGTTGCTACATCCGTAGGCGCTGTTCCTTCGGTTATTATAAATAAAAAGAACGGTCTTCTTGTTCCACCAGGCGATGTGTCTTTGCTTAAAGAAGCGATACAAACGGTAATTAAGGACCCGGGTTTATGTAGTTTGATAGGTAATAATGCTCGGGAAACAGTGGTGAACAGATATTCTTCTGAAAGAATGACTGAACAGTATTTGGAACAATATAAAAAAATCGCTAAAATCTAAATTTGTACGTTTTCCGGTATTTGAACATGATATACAATTCTCTTACTTCAAATTGTATAGTTACAACAATACGAAGACCTGCATTTGCACTTAGTCGGATCCAGCATTGAAAAAAAAACTACTGTGGATAACATGGGAAGCGGTTGGCAGCACCAGAAGCAAAATATTGGCTAATAAACTTAATGCTGAATTTTATTCAATTACCATATTTGAAGATATTAAACATCTTTCTTTGTTAAGATATATCGTTGCTACTATATGCACTTTTTTCATTCTTTTGAAAGAAAAACCAGACATTCTTATTGTCCCAAACCCATCTGTAGTTTTGTCTTTCATTTCCGCGGTTTACAAATATGCTTTTAAATATTCATTAATTATTGACCTCCATACGCATTACATTAATCCTCAGGGGTTAAATGGCTTGCTTTTTCAGTCGTTAAATAGATTCTCACTAAAATGCTGCAATTTGATCATAGTAACTAATAGTTCCTATCAGGAGAAGATAAGAGACAAAACAAACAATGAAATATTCATTTTGCCGGACATGATCCCCACGTTTGACCGCAAATTCAAGAAAGTACCGCTTAAGGGTAAAGTAAATATATTGTATGTATGTACGTTTTCAGAGGATGAGCCGTGGGAAGAGGTAATTAAAGCGGGAAGTCTACTGTCTGAAGGTATTTGTGTCTATATTACAGGAAAACATAATAGATTTAATAAAGATATATTACCTTCAAATATTGAACTAACCGGCTTTTTGCCAATTGAAATGTATCAAAATATGTTGAGGTCAGTGGATGCCATCATGGTTTTGACATACGAAGAGGACAATTTATTATGTGGAGGTTATGAAGCCATTGCCGCAGAAAAACCCTTAATAATATCAAACAAGAAAGTAATAAAAAGGTTTTTTAGTAAAGGTTCTGTTTATACTGAGAATATTGCAAAAGATATAGCTGAGGCTATAATGAAAATGTTTCAACATAAGGATAAGTTAACTGAAGAGATGAAAAGTATTAAATTAATTAGAGATGAGGAATGGAAAATTCAATGGAATAATTTCTTAAATAAAATATATAGAAAGTGATGCTGGTATAGTTGGCTCGGTACATCTATTTCTCCTTTTTTGACCCGTGTTCAATCTTGCATGATTAGTGTTACTATTGTATAGTAAATGTTCTTTTATTTAAAAGATCGCGTGAAGAAACTTCTTGAAATTAACTGATTCATTTTGCTTTAAATTATATTTCAATGCCGGCCACTCAATAATTTAATATATTGTAATTCAGGTTGAATATGTATTCAGTTTACATTCAAATATTTACTATCAATGAGCGAAGAAATACAATTAATCAACAAAATCCGTTCTCAGGGGTTGTTTGAACTTATTCATAAAAGTGTAGGATATTTTAAGGGGATACTCACATCACTTATAAGGTTTCAAAAAATATCTAAGATAAGAATAATAGGCAGTATTAAAATTGTTAAAAGAAAAGGTTTGATAAGTGTTGGAGATTTTACCACTTTCTGGCCGTGCGTAAAGCTCAATTGTCAAAATAGCGCTAATAATAAAATTGCCAGGTTACAAATAGGTCATAGTTGCTCTATTGGTGACAGAACGGAGATACATTGCGGCGAAAACATTGAAATAGGTAACTACGTAATTGTAGCATGGGATTGTGTCATTATGGACCGTGATTATCATTCTTTAAATGGCACGCGGGAAATCGTAAAAACTGTTAAAATTATGGATAGAGTCTGGATTGGATGCCGTTCAATTATATTGAAAGGTGTTACCATTGGTGAAGGCTCTGTGGTTGCCGCGGGTTCTGTGGTAACTCGTGATGTGCCTCCATATACCCTTGTCGCAGGTAATCCAGCGAAGGTAATCAAAGAGGTTAAGGAATGGTGCTGAATTGATAACATACTTTTTTATTTTGAATAATTTAGAAAGGTTGGAATATTACTAATGGCTATATATCCGAAAATCATGAAAAGATCAGGGATCAGAATACTTTTAATCATCTTGGGCATTTTTATTTTTGCGGGTTATGTACAGGCGAATGAAAATATGATAAATATTGGTGGTCTGGAATTTCCGGCTGATTGCTCCCTTGTGAAAAATGAAAGGCCGCGTCTGCTGTTTCGTGGCAGAGACCTGCCTGCGTATAAGTCCAGAATCCAGGGTGTGATGAAAACGGATTATGAGCGTTTTAAGGCATACTGGGACAAAAAAATCTCTAAGAAGGACTATAAATTGTTTTCGCCGGAGCAAATGGATGGCATCTGTCTGGGGGTACTATACCAACTCAGCGGTGAACGTCGTTATGCCGATGTTATTAAGAATTCACCATTCTTTGAAAAAGGGAGTATATTCTGGTCATACCCCTTTACCCTGGATTTGATCATGGACACTCTCACCAGGGAGGAGATTACTAATCAGATAGACCGTTTCCTTGCGCTTGGTAGGCAAAATAAGTTCCGGTGGTCAACTGGTAGTGATTGCCTGTGGCCTGCTTTAGTTCTTTACGGCTCTGATCCAGATCGTGATGAAGAAATTGCAAAGTGGATTGCTCGTGGCGTGAAGGAAACCAGAAAAGTAATTCAGTCTTCAAATTACAGTGCGGACAATCGAGGTGGAGATTTTAACAGTTTTTCCTATATCGGCAACCACTCCCTGGTCCGACTTGGAGCGCATATTACTGCCATGAGCAATGCTCTTGACGAAGATACATGGCAGACAAGTACATGGATGCGTCACCTGGCCTCATACTATATCTACCATTTTATGCCATGGAGAAATAGCGTCATCCATTTTGACAACACCACCGGTCTTGTGTTTGGTCCTGTCGGAAGCTCTTTTGGCGGAGAGTATCTGCTGCACGCTGCTCCGGCACGTTACCGGGACGGGCTCTATCAATGGTGGATTAATCAATTCCTTGTCGCGGAAAACCCGAAAGCCAGAGGCTGGCGCAGAGAGTCCAGAGAGAATCAAGTCATGGCCGGCTTCTGGGGAAGGCTTCTTTTTTACGAT